>NZ_FXYI02000186.1:0-6454 GCF_900184915.1 Clostridium sp. HV4-5-A1G
GTATTATTTTTAATACTTGAATTCTTTTATAAATTAATATTACCATATTTCTTAATATTTAGGACAAAATAAAAAATCTATAATAGACTTTCTTCTTTTCTCTTTTTCCATACCTATCACCTGTTTTCTGTATAATAAAAGAGCCCCGTTATGAGCTCTCAAATTAATCATTTTGCCTATCTACATCAAGTATTTCTCCTGTATTAGCGTTTATTGTAACCTCATATATTATCCCACTAGTAGTTCTAATGTAAACTTCGTAGACCAATAAGCCATCTTCAGTATCTACTTCAACTCTTAATACTTGCCCCGGTACTCTTTGCAATGCAATTTGTACAGCTGTTTCAGCACTTATGCGGTATTGTCTCCAATAATTATCCCATAAATTATTATAGAAAGGACACCTCATATTAATCATCTTTCATTTTATTATTTACTCAATTATTATATTCAAATACAATATTATTAGTTCCTTTCTCCATACAAATAAGCACCCTAATTACGGATGCTTATTTTATAAATGGTTGATAGGCTCTATTTATATGTGGCCTTGTTGTGGTTGCATTTAAATTTAAAGTGCCCTGCAACCGCAGACACCAATTTACACTTGCAATCATGGAAGCTTATCTTCATGGTATATTTATAATTATATATCATACTTGTTACAATTTAATATCATATATAACAACTATTTGTAAACATTATTAAAATAAGCACTAATTTAACAGTGCTTATTTATAATACAGTTAAGGAAACCAATTCTAAATCGTATTAGGGTTTTTTCCTGTGTTAAATTAAAAATATAAGCAAATTCCCATCTCTGGAAACCTGCTTATATCAATGTCTTTGGTGCGTCAGAGAGGATTCGAACCCCCGGCACGCTGGTCCGTAGCCAACTGCTCTATCCAACTGAGCTACTGACGCAAGTTTAACATAATTATTCTAACACAAATAGTGCCCAAGATCAATTTGTTAAAAACTTTATATGGAAAAACTACCATCAAATAATTTCTTATTCATCAATAAATTTTATTAATTCACTGTTGAATTTATCACGTTCATCATAAAATAATCCATGACCGCTATATTTAAATAATACAAGCTTAGAATTTTTAATTCCTTGATTTTGTGCTTCTGCAAGCGGAAAGAGGCAAACTCTATCATGAATCCCATGAAGAATTAAAGTTGGAACATTTATTTTTTTCATGTCGGAAAATAAATTTTCTTCATTTAACCAAGAATTTGCAACCGCAGCAGTAGCCCAGCTCGCTGCCTGCAGTCCAATCTGGAAAAACCAATCTGAGAAAGACTGAGTTACAATCTGGAAGAAAAACATACCACCAAATTGTCTCAGCATTTGAGGTCTATCACTATATGTCTGTTTAATAATTTCAATTACATCTTCTTTTTTTAAACCATATGGAAAATATGGACGTTGAATAAGACTAGGAGCTGCTGCTGCAAAAAGAGCAAGCTTAGACACTTCATACCCACTATGTCTAGCCATATACCTTATGGCAATGGCCCCACCTGTAGAATGTCCTGCTAATACAAACTTTTTTAACTTAAGTACCTCGACAACCTCTCTGATATCATCTGATAATCGATCATAATCATATCCCATAAAAGGTTTATCTGATTCACCAAATCCTCTCTGATCCATTCCAATGCATCGATATCCTTCCTGCAAAAGTTTATTAAACTGATATTCAAACAATTTATGGCTCCCAGGCCATCCATGTAAAAATAAGATTGTTTTTTCTCCCTCTGGATTAGGATCTTCTATATAAATTTTTACATTCGATTCTACCTTAACATAATATCCCATACAAATACTCCCTTTTAATAAAATTATCTATTAAATTCTATTCTATTAAAAGCAAATAAATGAAAAATTTTTTAAATTATTAATTCCCTTGAAAAAGGTAAACTTTCAATCCATTTACAAAATTCTCGCCATTCCGGTAACCTGTGGTTTTTCCTTTGACTGTAAACACCTTTTAGGCACCTATAATTAGTTGTCAACCTTGCAGTAAGTTCAAATCCTGACGGGTTAGAATACAAAAGTTTCAAATAATCTTCTATATCATGAGTTTTATTATATGTATTCTTTAATTCTTCCATAATATCAATTATCCTTTTATCTACATATTTATTATACTGTTTTGACAAGTCAAATTTTGCTATTCTGTGCATTGTACTTTGACTGCTTACAAAAGTAATAAATCTATACCTTTCAAGCTCGACCCATGCCTTATTACTGAAAGTTAAATCAAAAGCAACCCGTATTCCTGATAAAAACTGATCATGGGCTTCACCTTTAGGTGAATGAGCTAAATTTTTAACTGTATCTGTAATATCAGAATTACATCTATCAATATCTACTGCCATAGGGTATTTACTTGCCTTTATACTTTCCTTCAGATCATATATTTTAACATTCTCTATTTTCACTTTCATGCCTCCAATACTTTTTAATCCACAATTAAGTTTATCATATTTTTTATACTTTATAATCATTTTCAGTATAATAATCTAAATTAAACGTATACTACCTTTATAAGTTATCAAATATTTAATCTTGTATAAACTAATAATTGCCCTTCAATATATTGATACTTGTTTTATGCTGGAGCCTATAAGTCTCCAGCATTCAAATTTTAAAATACTTTAAAACAATCCTCATTTTATTTGAGAAATTAAATTCACCATCTCTATAGCTGAAAGCGCGGAATCATAACCTTTATTGCCAGCCTTGGAACCAGCTCTTTCAATTGCCTGTTCTATATTTTCAGTTGTAAGCACACCAAAAATCACAGGAATTTTAGTTTCCAGTGTAACCCGTGCAATTCCCTTGGAAACCTCATTACACACATAATCATAGTGAGAAGTAGAACCACGTATTACAGCCCCCAAACAGATGACAGCATCATATTTCCCAGACTGAGCCATCCTGTCTGCAATTAATGGGATTTCAAAAGCCCCAGGTACCCAAGCTGCCGTTATATTTTCATCTGAAACACCGTGTCTTACAAGCCCGTCTACTGCCCCTGATAAAAGCTTATCAACAATAAATTCATTAAATCTAGAAGCCACTATTCCCACATGAATTTTTTCCGCAACAACTTTTCCTTCAATAATTTTCATTTAAAATATCCTCCTTATTTTAATAATTAATATTACTAAATAGATGACCCATTTTTTTCTTTTTTGTCCTAAGATAATCTATATCTTCCCGCTGAGGTGCAATTTCAATGGGTATTCTTTCTATGATTTCGACCCCAAAGCCTTCCAGGCCATAAATTTTTTTCGGATTGTTTGTCAACAGGCGAATTTTTTTTGCCCCCAAGTCTTGGAGAATCTGTGCTCCTATCCAATATTCGCGTAAATCAGGAGCAAATCCTAATTCCAGGTTTGCCTGCACAGTATCCCTGCCTTTTTCCTGTAATTCATAAGCTTTGAGTTTATTAATCAACCCTATACCTCGCCCTTCCTGACTCATATATAGAAGAATTCCCCTACCTTCATTCTGTATTTGCTTCATCGCAGAAATAAGTTGTTGACCACAATCACATCGGAGGGATCCAAATACATCTCCCGTAAGGCATTCGGAATGGACTCTACACAAAAGATTTTCACCATTTCCAATTTCTCCCTTTACCAAAGCAACATGATGTTCACCAGTAAGGTCGTTTACATATCCATGAATTTGAAAATTTCCATATAAAGTTGGAAGCTTTGCACTTGCCATATGCACAACATGCTTATCATGACGGCGGCAGTAATTCTGCAAATCATGAATAGTTATAAATACGAGATGGTGTTTCTCTGCGAATTCTTTTAATTGGGTTGTACGCATCATCTTACCGTTATCTGCCATAACCTCACAGCAAAGTCCACATTCTTTCAGCCCAGCCAATCTCATTAGATCGACAGTCGCTTCTGTATGACCACCGCGTGTCAATACTCCACCACGACGCGAAATAAGAGGAAACATATGACCTGGCCTGCGAAAATCCCCAGGTTTCGCATTATCTTGTACACACTTCATAGCTGTAATAGATCGCTCCTCGGCTGAAACACCAGTAGTTGTACTAACGTGATCAATTGAAACAGTAAAAGCTGTGGAATGATTATCCGTATTTTCTGTAACCATTTGAGGCAGCCCCAATTTGAGGCCAAACTGTTCATTCATAGGCATACAGATTAGTCCTTTTGCATAAGTAGCCATAAAATTTACATTTTCACAGGTTGCATGTTCACCAGCACAAATTAAATCACCTTCATTCTCTCTGTTCTTATCATCTGTAACAAGAATAATCTTTCCTGCACGTAATTCCTTGAGTGCTTCTGAAATAGTATTATATTGCATATCTTTCAACCTCCTCTTTAAAATCCATTCTGCTTTAAAAAATCAAATGTAATACCGCCTAAAGGTTCATTGGCCTTTAAGTAAAAAAGTTTTTTCACATATTTCCCAACTATATCATTTTCCAAATTTACAACATCACCAGTCCTTTTCTCCAGCAACGTCGTCTGCTGTCCTGTATGGGGAACAATAGATACCTGAAATTTATAATTTTCTACATTAGCTACCGTTAAACTAACGCCATCAACGGCAATGGAACCTTTTTCAACAATCAACTCCATTACTTCTGGAGATGCTTTTATAGTTATCCAGACAGCATTTTTTTCTTTCTCCATTTTGCAAATTACTCCAGTATCATCAATATGTCCCAACACAAAGTGTCCTCCAAGACGTCCATCAATAGCCACAGCCCGTTCCAGATTGACCGAATCGGAACTGTGCAATCTGCCCAAATTACTTTTCCTCAATGTCTCCGGCATAACATCAGCAGTAAACTCTCCTTCGCTTAAAGAGATAACAGTAAGGCAAACTCCATTTACAGCAATGCTGTCTCCCGGCCTAGTATCCTCTAAAATAGTTTGGGCGTAAATTGAAATTTTTGACGAACTTCCATCAAAAATAGCTTGATGTACTTGTCCAATTTCTTCAATAATTCCAGTAAACATTTATACTTTCCTCCTCACAAATTTAAACCTCAACATCAAATCACCATCAAGAACAGATATCTCAGGAGCAGTAAATTGAAAGCACTGTTCCGGTGATAAAACACCATCTCCTTCCACTGGCGTTTTTGCGTCTTTACCGCCAAAAATTTTAGGTGCAATATATGCATATACTTCCTGAACTAAATCAGCTTTTAATGCACTGTAGTTTAAAGCACTTCCTCCTTCAAGTAAGATGCTGTCTATCTCAAGCTGACCAAGCTTTTGCATTAATATAGGCAAGTTCACCATTTCATCTTTGCCTGATACGGTTAAGACAGTAATACCAAGCGATTTTAATTTTGAAATTTTAGTTTCGTCAGTTACAGTAGTTGCTAAAATAGTATGTACCTCCTTTGCTGTACGACAAATCTGACTATCCATCGGAATGCGAAGGTGGCTGTCACAGATAATTCGAATTGGATTTCTGCTATTTTTCAATCGACATGTAAGCAGCGGATCATCTTTTAAGACAGTTCCAATTCCAACCATAATAGCACTATATTTGTGACGTAATTGCTGGACATGCTTCCGGGCTGCTTTCCCCGTAACCCATTTAGAATCACCAGTAACGGTAGCTATCTTTCCATCAGCCGTCATGGCATATTTCATAACAACATATGGAGTACCAGTAACAATATAATGAAAAAAAACAGTATTCAATTCATCACATTTTTCTTTCAACACACCCTCTTTTACCACAATTCCAGCTCTGCGTAAAATTGAAATACCCTTACCAGACACTTTAGGATTTGGATCACTGGAACCAACCACTACTTTTGTAATACCTGCCTTTATAATGGCATCTGTACAGGGAGGAGTTCTTCCATAATGGCAGCATGGTTCTAGCGTTACATATAAAGTTGCTCCTTTTGCTGATTCAATACAGCTGGCAAGTGCATTGCGCTCAGCATGAGGTTTTCCACATACCTCATGATATCCCTCTCCAATGATTCTATTTTCTTTTACAACAACTGCTCCCACCATCGGATTTGGATTAACCCAGCCTTCACCTTTTCTTGCCAAAGCAATTGCATATCTCATATATTTTGAATCTTCCAATACCATCACATCTCCTCCGTATAAAAAAAATACAAAAAAAGCCCTATATAAACTATAAGTTCATACAGGGCTTTTCTTGCGAAGAAAAGACTCTGAAATTGAAAACATTTCAGATCAAACAAAATATATCTTCTTCCATCCAGACTTTACTGTCGGTCTTGGGATTTCACCAAGTCCTGTGCTTTCACACCTGCGTTCACGCGCTCGCGGACTATACCGCCGATCGGGAATTTCACCCTGCCCTGAAGATCTTCATTATTAACTTTTATCAAAACTCAAATTTATTAAAAACTCAATATTAAAACAGATTTATATTTATAAT
>NZ_FXYI02000187.1:0-6442 GCF_900184915.1 Clostridium sp. HV4-5-A1G
ATATATAATAAAATATTTACTAAATTTTTTATCCAAACGCTACCATTGCTAATACTTATAACTTCCTAAAGTGGCAGATAGGCACTGTTATGCGTCTGGATTAGATCTTTTTATGTATAAATTCAAGTGAAAAAGACCTCTTAGGATAGTTTTGCTTAAACTTAAAGATGATATTATAATTTTACTTTAACTTCATCTCTCAAAGTTATAAAATGCTCACCCACATCACAATCATAAGCAAAAATTTCTACATTATTTTGTTTTGCGTATCTAAGATTTCCCCCAAATTCTTTATCCATTTTATCATAAGGTGTAAAGTATTTTACATTAGACATCTGAATTAAGAATAAAACTGCCGCATCTAAACCCGCCTTTTTTGCTTTAACTAATTCTAGTAAATGTTTTCTTCCTCTTTCTGTAGGAGCATCCGGAAACATAGTCACTCCGTTCTTTTCAAAAGTAACTCCTTTTACCTCAAGATAACACTGTCTATTGCTTTTATCCCATAATTCAAAATCAAATCTGCTATTTTCAAATATTTTTTCTTTTTCTATCTTAACGTATTTTTTAAAATAACTTATTTTTTTCAATTTTAAAGCCTCATATACAACTTTATTCGGAATTTGTGAATCTATATTTATGAGTCTTTCTCCTTTGTAACCTGCTATTAAATCATATTTTGTTTTCCTTGTAGGACTATTTTCCTCTCTTAAAAGCACAGTAGTACCAGGTATAAGTATTTCTCTACACCTTCCTGTATTGGGGGCATGAACTTTTACCTGAGAATTGTTTATATATACATAAGCTTCAAATCTGTTAGGTCTGTTGATAAATTCAGCTTTTACTATATTTTTATCAAATATCAATACACCATCTCCAGCAAGACCAAATTTATAACTTCTTTTTAATAATAACAGATTATCAGCCTAAAAATACAAATTACTATTGTTACATTTTTATGAATTTATAAACTATTTCCCAGAAAATCTATAAAAATCAGTACTCCCAAAAATGAATTTTTAAAGAAATAATTTAAATATTATAAGAAATATCACTCCGGGTATTCCAAAAAACCCTGCAATAAGCGAAGTGACAGCATTGATACCTATGCTAAATCCAAAATATTTTCCTATTAAATTTACTATAATTAAAAGAATCACGCCAAGCACAGCATTTGCAATAAGCTTGAATAATATTTTTAAGGGCCATGAAAATACCTTCACCAATATATATAACCCCACTATAGCAATTAAAAAATATCCTATATATTGAAACATCATACGCTTATTCCCCCCATAAACTTACGTTCTATTATTATACATCGATACTATTTAATTTATATTCTAACAATAAAAAAATATTAATGCAAAGAATAAGCTCTAATGCTTGATTTATCCTTTTAAGACGATTTTTTATTTTCATTCAAGATTGGAAATATATTTTTATAATCTGCCTTAAATCCATTTTTCTTAACTTTATTTAAAAGATACATGTACTTTGACTTTGCTGCCTCCTCCATATATATAGCATAATCTACTAAATAGGGATCCTTCACAGAATCAAAATATATTCTGCATCTCTCCAATTCCTGTCTGGCCTTCTCTATATCATTCAATAATTCTTTCTGATTTGTCATATACTTAGAATTTTTAGCAAACAGGTATTTAACTATATTATATTTATTCATAAAATGTATATCCTCCTAATCTCATATATTATCTTAATAATTGACACAAATTAGAAGTAATATACATAAGCGTTGATTAGCTGAATGAAGCTATATTTCTACTCTACCCTCCAATGCCTTCGACAAGGTAACTTCATCTGCATATTCCAAATTTCCACCTACGGGAATACCGTGAGCTATCCTGGTTACTTTTACACCAAGCTGCTTTAATATTTTAGATATATACATAGCTGTAGCTTCTCCCTCTACATTTGGATTAGTAGCAACTATAACTTCTCTTACATCTCCATTTATTCTTCTTATAAGTTCTTTAAGTTTTATATCCTCAGGTCCTCTTCCAGCCATGGGAGATATATTACCATGAAGTACATGATAGACTCCATTATATTCTTTTATTCTTTCCATAACCATTATATCTTTAGGTTCTTCAACTACACAAATTGTGCTTTTATCTCTATTGGGATTCGAACATATTGGACAGGGATCTGACTCTGTAAAGTTTCCACAAACAGAACAATACCTTATAGTTCCCCTGGCCTTGATTAAAGCCTGGGCAAATTCCCTTACCTCATCTTCTGGTAGATTCAACACATGAATTGTAAGTCTCTGTGCTGTCTTGTAACCTATTCCCGGTAACTTAGCAAATTCTTCTATTAGCTTTTCAATAGAAGCAGGATAAAAATCCATAAAACATCACCTCAATTTAAAGCCCCATCTGCAGACGGGGCTCGTAATCTTAAAACATTCCTGGAATATTAAGACCACCAGTTAATTTTTTCATTTCAGAAGCAGTTTCATCTTCTGCATTTTTCAATGCTTCATTACATGCAGTTAAAACCAGATCTTGAAGCATTTCCACATCTTCTGGATCAACTACTTCCGGCTTAATTTCTATGCTTGCTATCTGTTTTTTGCCATTTACTATTACAGTTACTGCCCCACCACCAACAGTAGCACTAAATTCCTTATTTTCAAGCTCTGATTGCATATCCTGCATTTGTTTTTGAAACTTTTGAGCTTGTTTCATTAAATTATTCATATTTCCCCCACCGCCAAAGTTAGGGAATCCACCTTTTGCCATAATATATATCCTCCTCAATTAAATTAACTAACACATGTTTAATTATATCATATTTCTATGGAATTCCATCTATAGTTTTATCCGAATACTTACTGGCTAATGCCTTTACTTGACAAGATGATACTTAAAACAGCTACTATATTATTCATCGAGTATTTCAACCATATCTTCTCCAAAAGTATCTTTTAACAATTGCTCCTTAGATTTAAATTCAGAATCAATTTGATCTTCTATAGTGTACTTAACAGTAACTCTTTCCTTCAATACATCCGAAAAAACTCCATTCACTATTTTCTGATTTTCATCCTTTTCCAATCTCTGTTTGTGAAAAGAATAATCTTTCCCATATTCTACAGTTATTATTCCTCTTTCACATTTTATCGGCTTTCCTGTAGTGAGTGCCGCAAATAACACCATCTGATGTTTGCCTTTAAGGGATTCAAGTATGTCTTTCCAGCTTTTTTTCACCATATCCAAAGTAAGCTTTGAATACATATTTTCTTCTTCTATAGGTTTTAAATCCTTAGATAAATTTTGCCTTGATTTGCAGGAAGTATCTTTTTTCACGCTATTAAGGTTTTTCTCTACTACATTTTCTTTGTGAGATACTGCTTCAGGAATTATCCTTTCACAGGATACCTTAATCTCACCCTGCTTAAATGCCTGCTCCAGCCTGTTCAATCTGGCAAGGATCACTTCCTTAGATGTATCATATTCTATTTTACACATTTTTATTACTGCAAGTTCTAGATAAATCCTGCTCTGTTTAACCCACTTAGACTGTTCCTGGGCATCTTGAAGTATTCTTATATTCCTCATTATTTCTTCCACGCGTATTTTCTGTGCCTGCCCCTTTAAAAGATTTATATTCTCCTCTGACATATCAAGTACGTCTTCAGGACTATTAGAAACCTTTACCATCAAAAGATCTCTCATATGAATTATCATATCCTTAATAAAATTAGCTATATCCTTCCCGCTTAAAACTATGTCATCAATTATCCTCATAGACGACTCTACATCTTTTTCTATTATACTATTTGTAAGTTTAAATAAATTCTCATTTGTAACCAAACCCAGCATATCCACTACACTGCTGTACTCAACTTTTCCGTCACCCATGGATATTGCTTGATCCAATATACTGAGGGCATCCCTCATGGCTCCATCACACATTCTAGATATCAAATTCAAACTTCTATCATCTGCAAAAATCCCCTGTTTATCCACTATGCATCTAAGTCTATTAAATACATCTGAGCTCTTTATCCTTCTAAAATCAAACTCTTGACATCTCGAAAGTATGGTAACAGGAAGCTTCTGGGGATCAGTAGTTGCAAGTATAAATATTACATTCAATGGAGGCTCCTCCAGAGTTTTTAAAAATGCATTCACCGCTTCCTGGGTGAGCATATGTACTTCATCCATAATATAGACCTTGTATTTTCCCTCCTGAGGAGGATATTTTACATTTTCAATTACATCTTTTATATCTTCCAATCGACGTTTTGAAGCTGCATCCATTTCTATTACATCCATAGAAATTCCCTCATTTATCTTTTTACACATTTCACACTGATTACAAGGTTCTCCATCTTTTAAATCTAAACAATTTACTGCTTTAGCTAATATCTTAGCCATTGAAGTTTTCCCTGTACCTCTTGTTCCTGAAAATAAATATGCATGTGCCACCCTATGATTCAATATTTGATTCTTAAGCGTAATTGTTATATGGTTCTGGCCTACTACATCAGAAAAAGTTTTAGGCCTCCATTCCCTATACAATGCGGTATAAGCCATGTTATCACCTTCTTATATATATTATAACCTTTATTTAAATACATGACAAAAAAGATACCATATGGTATCTTTTTAATTCAGTTTAAAGTATTAAAGTCGTGCACCTAGCTTCGCCTGATAAACTATAAGCGTTACCCATATAGTTAACTCAAACCAGATTTATCCACGGCACACGAAAATGTTCACTTACCGCTGCTTCCTTCCGGATCTGACGGGGTTCATGAGTTTCCGTTGCGTGGGATCAAGTTCTCAACGCCACTTTTATGAGCCAGGCCTTACATTTTACAGACTAAGCTAGGAATTCAATCCTGCTGCAGCGGATTGCAGGCTACAGGGCACCGCTAACTCCCCATCTAGCACGACAAAGTTAAAATGGCGGAAAGAGGGGGATTCGAACCCCCGGTAGAGTTTCCCCTACACACGCTTTCCAGGCGTGCTCCTTCAACCTCTCGGACATCTCTCCACAGGTTTACTCATGAAACAAATTTTATTAAGTTTTCAGCAAAATATCACTAACTGCTGCTTTTTCCACTTATGTATTCTAACATATATTTTTGAACAAAGCAACACTTTTATCAGAAGTTCAATTTGATATCTACTTCCAATCCTATTTTACAATCTATATCAATGATAAATTATCCTTTTAATTTACTAATATAGTAATCTCAATTCAATTAAACTTATCTTTCTATCTCATAGATAAGAAGATGCTTGTCCTTTTTACGTTCATATGTAAAATTTCTTTGCTTATCTTTGATGCTATTATTCAAATGGCTGTTCTCAAAAGCTTTATCTATGTACTTTGTTGATATATCAGTATAATTTCCTTTAGGTTTACCACCAATATACATAGTTGGATTTCCTGAATTATTTATCATGTTTTTCTCCTTTTAGTTTAATTTAAAGCTTATTTTATTCCAACGTTATTATAATATCATTTTATACATTGTTTTGACAATAGTTTATTTTATATTAAAGAACCTGCAAAATACAACAAACAAGCCTACCTTTATAACTATGCTAAAAACAGGCTTGTTCATTATGGTGGAGACAGGGGGGCTCGAACCCTCGACCTTACGGATGTGAACCGTACACTCTAACCAGCTGAGCTATACCTCCATATATCAATTTTAACGATCCTATTATACCAAACAAAAAGGAAAAATTCAATATTGGCAATTTGTAGCTTCCAAAAAAAACCATCTGTTGGTAACCCTTCTTGGTTCATCAATAAGTGATAGTCTATATGGCGGAAGCGGTGGGATTCGAACCCACGAGCCCAGTAAGGACTACCTGATTTCGAGTCAGGCCCGTTATGACCACTTCGATACGCTTCCACACTTATTATTTAATATCTATCTTCTATTTTTAAAAAATCGTTTTAATATGTCACTACATTCTTTCCTATAAGTCCAATGAATATCAGTCCAATGATTCAAAAATTCATTTTGCAATATATTGACTACAGAACCACAAGCTCCTGCATCCGGATCAAAAGTACCTATATACAGCCTACTAATTCTGCATTGTAATATAGCCCCCGCACACATAGCACACGGTTCTAAAGTAACATACATACTGCAGTCTTCTAATCTCCAATCTTCAAGTACTTTGGAAGCATCCCTTATAGCAATAATTTCTGCATGGGCAGTAGGATCTTTTAAAGTTTCTCTTAAATTACATGCTTCTGATATAATTTTATGATTTTTTATTATAACAGCACCTACAGGAACTTCACCTAACTCTAAAGCTATTTTAGCCTGTTTTAAAGCTTCAGCCATAAAATCCATTATATAGATACCTCAAAAACAATATATTAATTGACTTCTACTTAAATTTTTATTCTTTTAAATAAACATATAAATGAATATTGA
>NZ_FXYI02000188.1:0-6442 GCF_900184915.1 Clostridium sp. HV4-5-A1G
GTTTTAATAAACTTACAATTATAGTATAATAATAAAATGTCTTTCAAATAAAGAGCTATAGTAAAATTATTTAAATTAGAGGTATTGTAATAATTCTTCTATTAAAATTGAGGAGATTGATGTATATTATGGATTTATTTAGAAAAAAAAGTTTGAATGATTTTGAAAATGCAGTTTCCAAAACCAATCTAAAAAAAGGATTAAATTCTTTTGATATAGCATCTATGGGAATTGGATCTGTAGTGGGTACTGGCATATTTGTCGCAACCGGACAAGGTGCCCATATAGCAGGACCAGCAATAATAATATCTTATGTAATAGCGGCAATAACAGCTGTACTATGTGCTCTTACTTATGCAGAACTTGCCACCATGTTTCCGGTTTCAGGTAGTACATATTCTTATTGCTACATAGCTTTTGGTGAAATAATAGCTTGGATTTTGGCCTGGAATTTAATACTTGAATATCTTGTAGTTGCAGCTACTATTGCTACAGGTTGGTCTTCTACATTTGTGGGAGCTTTAGCTACATATAATATACATATACCTGAAATGATTACAAAGTCTCCATTATCTGGTGGCATAGTAGATTTACCTGCTGTTCTGGTTGTAGCACTTATAACATGGATTTTATATATTGGCGTGTCGGAAAGTGCAAAGGTAAATAATATTATAGTTGCTGTAAAAATAGCTGTAATAGCTATTTTTATATTAGTTGGAATAGCTCATGTAAATATATCTAATTATCATCCTTTTGCTCCCTTCGGATTTAAAGGGGTAATGTCGGCAGCTTCAATTATATTCTTTGCATTTATTGGATTTGATGCGGTTTCTACTGCAGCGGAAGAAACTGCTAATCCTAAAAGAGATATTCCATTAGGATTGGGTATCTGTATGGTTATAATTGTTATATTGTATATAGGTGTCTCACTAGTTCTTACAGGAATAGTACCATATAAATTAATAGATATAAATAATGCACTTCCAGCTTCTCTGTCATATGTTGGAATAAATTGGGGATCTGCTCTAATAGCTGTAGGAGCTATTGTAGGAATGATTTCAACTCTTTTAGTAACAGTATATGGTCAGGTTAGAATATTCATGAGTATGTCTAGGGATGGTTTATTACCTAAATGCTTTGCATCAATATCTGATACTCACAGTACACCAGCTTGCTGTACTTTAATAACAGGAGCTGCAACGGCTGTCATAGGGGGTTTTTTGCCACTTTCAGTACTCATTGAATTATGTAATATAGGGACTCTATCTGCTTTTTTAGCGGTATCTATAGGAGTTATTGTTTTAAGAAAAACTATGCCTGACATTGAAAGAAAGTTTAGATGTCCGGGAGTACCTTTTACCCCGATATTAACTATATTTTTTTGCTTATACCTTATGATAAACTTACCAATGGTCACATGGATTAGGTTTCTAGTGTGGACAATAGCTGGAATATCCATTTATTTTTTATATGGGGCAAAGCATAGTACATTAAATGAGACTTCTAATATAGAAAATAGGAGTGTTTAATAGTTAATGTGTTAATTATTTTATAATAAAATACGGAAAGGCATTGAAGGTTGTATGTGATATAATAAAAATTAAGCTCATGGATCATAGCTTATCAATATTATTTGTAATTCAAATTAGGCAGGGTAGTAAGATGATTAAGGTAGAACATTTAAAAGTTCAGTTTGGACAATCTGTTGTTTTAAAGGATATAAATATTGAAATAGACAAGGGAGAAGTTGTGGTATTAATTGGTCCTTCAGGGACAGGTAAATCTACATTTCTCCGTTGTCTTAATTTTTTAGTTAGACCTACAGAAGGTAGAATTACAATTGATGGATTTACAGTAAATGCTAAAATAGCTTCTAGAAAAGATATTTATCAATTGAGACTGAAAACATCAATGGTTTTCCAGAATTATAATTTGCTTAAGAATAAAACCGCTTTACGAAATATTATGGAACCTATGGTTACAGTACAAAAGAAAAGTAAGGACAAGGCTGAAAAAATAGCTCTTGATTTGATTAAAAAGGTAGGGCTTTTAGAAAAAAAAGATGCATATCCTAAGGAGATGTCAGGTGGACAACAGCAGAGGATAGGGATTGCCAGAGCTATGGCTGTAAATGCAAATGTTATGTTATTTGATGAACCTACATCTTCTCTGGATCCTGAATTAGTTGGAGAAGTTCTAACTGTAATTAAACAATTGGCTGTAGAAAGTAATAAAACAATGCTAATAGTGACCCATGAGATGAAATTTGCCAGGGAAGTTGCAGATAGAATAGTTTTTTTGGAAGATGGATGCATTGCAGGAATGGGAACTCCTCAAGAAATATTTGAAAATTGTACAAATGAACGAATTAGAAAGTTTGTTAATACAGTAAGTTCAAATATTATGGAGGGTAAATAAATGAATTTTGATTTTAAATGGTTTATTAACTTATTTCCGATTGTCCTACCTTCATTAAAATTGACAATTGAGATGTCTTTGATATCTTTATTATTTACATTGATGCTGTCTATTATAATCTCTATTATTAGGTATTATAAAGTATGGGGATTGTCTCAAATTTTTGGTATTTATATTACATTTTTTAGAGCTACACCATTGGTGGCACAGCTGTTTATATTATATTTTGGATTTCCATCTATAATCCCGGCTTTGAAATCCATGACGGCGTTTCAAGCTACTGTAATTGCTCTTACGTTAAATACAGCTTCTTTTATGGCAGAAACGTTGAGGGCAGCTATTGAATCTGTTGAAAAAGGACAACTTGAGGCTTGCTATTCTATGGGAATGACAAAATATCAGACAATGATACGAGTTGTTCTACCTCAAGCATTTGTTGTAGCGCTGCCATCTCTTGGAAACCAGTTTATAGGCATAATTAAAGGAACTGCACTTGGGTTTACAGTAGGACTTGCTGATATAATGGCAAAAGCCAAGATGGAAGCAGCATTAAGTCTGCGTTTTTTTGAAGCATACTTATGTGTCACACTGATTTATCTGGTAATTGTAGTTTTTATGGAAAAACTTCAGGGACTATTGGAAAGAAGAATTCAAAAATTCTGTTAAAAGGTATAATTTTAAATTTATATAAATAATATTAAAACTTAGGAGGAAAATATGAAAAAAATACTTTTAACTGTAATATCCATATGTGTGATTTTTGGTATGACTGCATGTGGAAATAATCAAAAAAATTCACAAAAACAAGATGAATCTAGCACATCTACTGAAATTGTGGTAGCATCCGGTTCATCGTCAGTTCCAAATTCCTATGTAGAAAATGGAGTACATAAGGGACAGGAAGTGGATATTTGGAATGCCATTTCTAAAAAGACCGGACTTAAGGTTAAATTTATAACGGGAGATTTTGATACTTTATTTGGATATCTGGATTCAGGTAAAGCTGACACTGTGGGGAACACCATTACAATCAATGCCAAGAGGAGAGATAAATATAATTTTTCAGAACCATATGCCTATATTCCTGAAAAATTGGTTGTTCATTCAAATAGGACAGATATTAAAAAATTAAAGGATATCGCAGGAATGACCTGTGGGTTTTCATCAGGATCAAATGGAGGCAATTTGTTTCAACAAATTGCAAAAGACCAGGGAATAAAGATAAATTTAGTAACGTATGATAGTTCTGAATTATTAAATGAAGCTTTCAGACAGGGAAAAGTTGATGTGATGATTGTGGCGGCTGGTGAAGCGGCGTATAAAATTAAAAATAAAGTTATTGATGCCAGAATGGTTGAGGAAAATGTTATGGTTGGAGCTAAAGCTTATCCTTTTGTAAAAGGAGATAAAAAATCGGAAGAGTTGAATAAAGTTGTTACCAAGGCGATTAAAGAGATGCAGAAAGACGGTACACTGAAAAAGATATATAATAAATGGTATGGAATGGATTTTAGTCAAAAGCCGGCTAATGAAAAGATAGCAGATTAATTTTATAGTCTTTTAAATTGAAAGTGTAGTTGTTAATCTTTTTGAGAAAGATGATGTGGAGGTGAATTAAAATGTTAAAGTATGTTGACAGAAGGAAGACGGACAGTTCTAAATGGGATGGACTAAAAGCTGTGTTTGGATCTGAGGAGCTGCTTCCTCTGTGGGTAGCGGATATGGATTTTAGAGTATGTGATTGTGTGCTTAAAAAGCTTGATGAATATTTAAAACTTGGAGTTTTAGGCTATTATATAGAGCCTAAGGAATATAAAGAATCTTTTATAAAATGGGAGCAAACTTACCATAATTATAGGGTTCATGAAGATTGGATCAGGTATTCTCCTGGTGTGGTTCCTGCTATTAATTGGCTCATTCAGATATTAACGGAAAAGAATGATGCAGTTATAGTATTGACGCCAGTTTATTATCCTTTCCTGGATGCAATTAAGAATAATAAAAGAAAATTAATAGAAAGTGACTTAATTAACAGCTCAGGAAAATATACTATTGATTTCTCAGATTTTGAAAATAAAATTGCAAAAAATAATGTAAAGTTGTTTTTGCTCTGTTCGCCCCATAATCCAGTGGGAAGAGTATGGAAGAAAGATGAACTGAAAAAACTTATGGATATATGTGAAAAATATAAGGTAAGAGTAATTTCAGATGAAATTCATCAGGATATTATAATAGGACAAAACCCTCATATTTCAACTGCAAGCATTGGCGATTATGATTCCATGCTTGTTACTCTTACTGCTGCCACTAAAACTTTTAATCTTGCTTCTTGTAAAAATTCTTTTGTTGTCATACCTGATTTTGATATTCGAAAGAATTTTGATAATTTTGTAAAATGTATCAGAATTCCAGGTGGAAATGCGTTTGGGTATATTGCAGTCCAAAGTGCCTATGAAGGGGGAAGGCCCTGGCTGGAGGAAGTGCTGCAGCAGATCAGGGAAAATTACCTGTATGTAAAAGAAACTTTAGAAAAAGAATTGCCTCTTGTAGAGATATCACCCTTGGAGGGAACCTATCTGGTGTGGATTAATTTGGGAAACTATATAAAAGGAAAAGATATGGAAGGTTTTATAAAAGAGAGATGCAAACTGGCCTTTGATTTTGGAGAATGGTTTGGCGGAGAACGTTTTAATAATTACATAAGGATGAATATTGCCCTTCAAAAGAAAATATAACTAAAGCCCTTGAAAGAATTGTAGGAGAGATCAATGAAATTATATAAATAAAATTTTAAGTGACATTATCACATGCCAGTAGAATTTTGAACTTTGGGTTGACAGTGAATATATATCGTGCTATATTATATTAGTAACCGCAAGGAATATGGAAGCAAAAGTTAATTAAGATAACTTTATGCGGAAAGATGGTCGAGTTGGTTTAAGGCACCGGTCTTGAAAACCGGCGTACGGGTGACCGTACCAAGGGTTCGAATCCCTTTCTTTCCGCCATATATTATAATGTAGGGCATGGAGAAATACTCAAGTGGCTGAAGAGGCGCCCCTGCTAAGGGCGTAGGTCGGGTGACCGGCGCGAGGGTTCAAATCCCTCTTTCTCCGCCATAGGCTTTATTAAGGTGCATTGAGCTTCATGAATGACATAAAATCAATGGTTTAGAGAAATGGCGTATCATTAAGAGTTATTAAAAGTTACTACAATTGTAGTACTAACTGTAGTAAAAATTGTAGTAAAATAAATGTAGTCAATCAAGGAAGTTATCCAGTAAACTGGTTGCTTCTTTTTTTTCGTTCTTCAGATCATTTAAAAAATCTCTATTCACAAAATACTAGATCCATTTTTTTATATTTTTTAGGGTTTTTAATTTTTTCTTTTAAAATTCTTTAGTAATATGTAAAATTGTAATTAAGTTAAGACAGTACCCTCTTTGAGTGATACCACTAAGCTTCTTAATGATGCTAAACTGACGAGATAAATTTTTTATAAATGATTTTAAGGTAATTTTAATAATTCAAAGGTAATATCATTTTAAAGGACATTCCTTTTGAGTAAGAACAATAATTACATTAGTGTCTGTGGTTGCAGGGCACGTTAAATTTAAATGCAACCACCATAAGGTTCTTTGTAAAAGTTGGTCTTCCTTAATTATTTTAAAATGTTTACAAATAGTTTATTGAAAGTATAAGTATAGTTTGATAGCATATATTATAAGAGCTTAATAAAAAGAGAACCATTACCAGACACCCGGATGAACTGATCCCCATAAGTTAGACCTAAAAATCTAACTTATGGGAGGTCAGTTTTTTATGGCAAAATATAGTTACCAATTAAAAAAAGAAGTTGTCAATGCAGGCGAGAGGTGTGGAAAGAGAAATCTGTTATCAATTCAAAAATACTAAGAGTTATTGATAAAATACATTAGGTCATTCATTTGGCCTAGAGTTTATTTTTATTACAATTGAATATTTTTAGATATACTTTATAATAGAATTAATTGTATAATTAATAT
>NZ_FXYI02000189.1:0-6435 GCF_900184915.1 Clostridium sp. HV4-5-A1G
GAATATAGTAATTTATGTCGAATATATTTATTCTTGAACATAATAATTTAAATATATTAATTTTTAAGATAGGTGGGTTGTTTAGTGATATCGGAAGATGTCATTCAAAAGGTAAAAGATGAAAATGACATAGTGGATGTGATATCTGAAAGTGTAAAACTTAAGAGATCGGGGAGAAATTACTTGGGATTATGCCCCTTTCATCATGAAAAAACACCTTCTTTTAGTGTATCTAGAGATAAGCAAATATACAAGTGCTTTGGATGTGGAGAGGCAGGTAATGTATTTACATTTATAATGAAGTCTAAAAATTTAAATTTTCCAGAAGCAGTAAAATTACTGGCAGATAGAGTGAATATAGATATAGATTTTGACAAAGACAACGGTCTTAAAAAAAATACTTTTCAAAAACTCTACGAATTAAATGTAGCGGCTGCAAGATATTTTTTTAACTGTTTAAAAAGAGATAAAAGAGCTAAAAATTATTTATTGAATCGTGGTATAACTGAAAATACTATAAGAAGATTTGGATTGGGATATTCTGTTGACAGCTGGAATCGTATGTTAAACTTTTTGAAAAATAAAGGGTTTACGGAATTAGATATGCTTTCTGCAGGACTCATAGTTAAAAGTCAAAAAGAAAATTATTACGATAGATTTAGAAATAGGATAATTTTTCCTGTATTTAATAGTAGAGGAAAGGTAATAGGATTTGGAGGAAGGGTACTGGACGATTCAAAACCCAAGTATTTAAATTCACCGGAAACTCCTCTATTTAAAAAGGGTATAAATCTTTATGGATTGAATTTTGCAATAAAAAGTAATTTTTCAAGAGTGCTTATAATTGTAGAGGGATATATGGATTGTATAGCCCTTCATCAGTGCGGGATAACGAATGTAGTGGCTTCTTTAGGCACAGCTCTTACTGTAAGTCAAGCGAAACTTATGGCAAAATATGCAGATAAGGTTATAATATCCTATGACGCCGATACAGCTGGACAGATGGCTACAATACGTGGAATGGATATACTTAAGGATGCTGGATTAGAGGTTGAAGTACTGCAAATACCGAATGGCAAGGATCCTGACGAATTTGTCAGGAACAATGGGAGAGAGGATTTTCTAAAACTTGTGAATAAAGCTGTCCCTCTTATAGAATATAGGATTGAAAGTGTAAAGAAAAATATAAATTTTGATAGTAACGAAAGTACTGTAAGATATGTGGAGAAAGTACTTGAGATATTAACTAAAGTGGATCCTATAGAGAGGGAAGTTTATTTAAAAAAATTGTCAGAGGAAACAGGTATAAGAGATCAAGTGCTTTATGACATGTTAAATAGAGACAATGTTCAAAAAAATGTAAAAAAATATAAAAATATGAATATAGATACAGGTTTTGGACAAAAATTATATTTAGAACCAGCGTATTTAAAGGCAGAGAGAGCTCTTTTAAAATTGATTTTGGAAGATGAGAGGGCCTTTAAATATTCATTGGATAAAATGGAAGATAAGGATATCATATTGGAAAGCCATAAAAAAATATATAAGTATATAGTGGAAAATATGGAGTATGATGTAAAAAAGAGAAAAACGCAGATAGAGGCAAGGTGTAATGACATCGATACATCCAAAGAATGGGTAAAAATTATGGATACTGAAGTTCTATATGATAATTATGATTATAAAAGTCTGGTAGATAATTTTGTAAACAAGATTAAAAAACATAGATTAGAGGAATCTGAAGATCACATTATCAGTAAAATAAAAGAATATGAGTCTGTAGGAAGATTAAAGGAGTCTTTAGAATTGGCACAAAGGTTAATTGAAATACAGAAAAGGATTGGTGAAATGCAGTAATGGTTAAAGGAGGCAAGAAAATGAAGGATAAAAGTTCAAAGATACAGCTAGTCAAGAAACTTATAGAAAAGGGAAAGAAAAATGGAACTTTAACTTATAAAGAAATAATGGACGAATTGGAAGAGGTGGACTTAAGTCCTGAGCAGATAGAAAAAATATATGAAACACTTGAATCTATAGGTGTAGAAGTAACTGGAGATTTAAATGAAACGGATACGAATGAAAAAAATTTGGATTTGTCAGTTCCAGAAGGTGTAGCTATAGATGATCCGGTTAGGATGTATTTAAAAGAGATAGGGAAGGTTTCACTGCTCTTGCCAGAAGAAGAAGTATCTCTTGCTAAGAGAATAGAAGCAGGGGATCAAACAGCTAAAAAGAAACTGGCAGAGGCCAATTTAAGATTAGTAGTCAGCATAGCAAAAAGATATGTAGGCAGGGGAATGCTGTTTTTGGATCTAATCCAGGAGGGAAACCTTGGACTTATAAAAGCGGTAGAAAAATTTGACTATAGAAAAGGCTATAAATTCAGTACCTATGCTACTTGGTGGATAAGGCAAGCCATTACAAGGGCAATTGCGGATCAAGCTAGGACTATAAGAATACCTGTTCATATGGTGGAGACAATAAATAAACTTATCAGGGTTTCCAGACAATTGCTTCAGGAATTGGGAAGAGATCCTCACCCTGAGGAGGTAGCTGAGATAATGGAGATGCCTGTAGATAAAGTTAGAGAAATTATGAAAATAGCACAGGAGCCTGTATCCCTTGAGACACCTATTGGAGAAGAGGAAGATAGCCATCTTGGAGATTTCATACCGGATGATGAAGCACCTGCACCGGCAGAGGCAGCGGCTTTCACAATGCTTAAGGAACAGCTCATAAATGTACTTGACACTCTAACTCCCAGAGAAGAAAAGGTGCTGAGATTGAGATTTGGATTAGACGATGGAAGAGCAAGAACTTTGGAAGAGGTTGGAAAAGAATTCAATGTAACTAGAGAGAGAATAAGGCAAATTGAAGCGAAGGCCCTTAGAAAACTAAGGCATCCAAGTAGAAGTAAAAAATTAAAGGACTATTTAGATTAAAGCACCAGTCAAAGGTGCTTTCACTGTTTTCAGACTAGAAATTAGGATATATGAATACTGTGACTGTTAACTATTCATTTTTAGCCCTGAATTTTATGATATAATTATTGATAAAGAGGGTGATGATGGAGTGAAAATTACCTATAAAGCTGCGAAGGGAGTAGGAGCGTATTTTATTATAGGTTTGATGATTTTATATGATGCTATACTGATATTTTTAATAAATTTTGTAAGTTCCTATGAAATATATAATCTGCTAAAGTTGACATTGGTATCCATAAATATATATCAGATTTATTATATTATTATCTGTAGTACGCTTAAGTATTCAATGGATGAAGATAATTTATATATAACCAGTGCACTTGGATTAAAAAATGAAATAATTTCCTTTCAAAGTATTCAAATGTATCGAAAATCACATGGATATGTAAGAGGAGTTAAATTATCAGGGTATGGAAAAAATAAATTTGCGATAGGCAGATCTTTTATTGACAAAATAGGCAATACCTATATGTTTGTTACCTCAACTAAAAATGTAATATATCTAAAGACAGATACTGTGAACTATGGATTGTCTCCAGAAAATTTTCAAAAATTTACGGAAGAATTGGAGAAAAGAAAAATAAGATGTTTTGAATGGGAAAATAAATTGAATAAAAGTATTTCGATAAACAGGGAACCTAAATTTTTTATTCCCTTCATAATTACATCTATAGTAGTTCTTTTGCTTACTTTGGATCCGATAATTATGTACCTGTATGGAAAATTGCCGGATAAAATGCCTGTTAGCTTTGATACAAGTTTTATGGCTGTAAAATTTGGGACGGGCAAACAGTTTGCATTTAAACAGATGTTCTATGGACTCCTGAATATGGGAGTACTGTTTTGTATGTATTATGCAGGACATATTTATTCTAAATATGATAAAAAGTATTCTTATAAGTACATATATATATCTTTAATAGTGGCAGTATTTTACTTTATCATGCAGGTTAGAATACTCTGTACATTCAGATAGAGGGTTGTCATATTCAATATCAAAGTTCATAGTTAACTGTGAATTGTGCAAGATTGGAGAATTGTATGGAAATTAGTTTAAGACTTAAAGCTGTGGCACAGATGGTGGATGATTGTCAGTGTGCAGCAGATATAGGCACGGATCATGGATATATTCCTATTTATTTGATAAAAAATCATATTTGCAGTAGGGCCATAGCATCTGATATAAATGTTGGACCTATAAAGAGAGCAATACTTAATGTAAGATTTGAAAATTTAGAGGACAAGATAGATTGCAGAATTGGAGAAGGTCTTTCAACCATAAGGCCGGGAGAAGCTGAGGAAATAGTAATTGCGGGAATGGGAGGAAATCTCATAGCGAACATAATAGAAGATCACGTAGATGTGTTTAAAAAATCAAACTCATTTATACTTCAACCTATGCAGAACTCAGAAGTGTTGAGAGAGTATATCTATAAAAAGGGTTTTAAAATAATAGATGAAGAATTGTGTATTGACGAAAATAGATTTTATGAGATAATAAAGATAGAATACAATACCGATGTAAGGGAAGTTGACAGCATATTTTATGAAATAGGAAAAATTCTAATAGAAAAAAAGCATAGATATCTTCCTAAATTCATAGAAAACAAGATAAAAGATTATAGTAGGATAATTTTGAATATAAGAGGTCATACTGAATTGGCCAATAAAAGGAAGATGGAATTACAAACTAAAATAAAGAGATTGCAGGAGTTGATATGATGTATCTGAAAGTAATGGATATACATGATATAGTTGAAAAATATGCACCTTCTATGCTCAAGGAAAGTTATGATAATGTGGGCCTCATGGTAGGTGATATGGAGTGTAGAGTTACTTCTATGCTTGTATCTTTGGACTGCACTTTAAAGGTCATAGAGGAGGCAAAACAAAATAATTGCAATCTTATATTTACCCATCATCCACTTTTATTTAAAAAACCGGACAGTATAACTACAGACAGTTTGGTGGGTGAAAAAATAATAAAATTAATAGAAAACCATATAAATGTATATTCCTGTCATACCAATCTCGATTCTGCAGAGGGAGGAATAAATGACATGATTGTGGAATTGCTTGGTTTAGATTCAGATGATATTATCGAACCCATGAAGACTGAGAACAGGGCAGAATTTAAAGATGGAATAGGAAGGATAAGCCAGTTGAAAGAGCCAATTATTTTAAGTGAACTCTGCAGCAGAGTGAAAAGATGTCTGGAAATACCTTCAGTGAGATATGCGGGAAATGAGTTTAAACTTATAAAAAAAGTGGCAGTGGTAAATGGAAGCGGACAAAGTTATTTTAATGAAGCCAGATTACAGGGAGCCGATTGTATAATTACTGGAGATACTACTTATCATTATGTAAGTGATTTTGAGGAACAGGGTATGGCTGTAATTGATGCGGGTCACTTTGGAACTGAATGGCCTGCCATGAAAAAGGTAGCAGTATTTTTGCAAAATGAAATAAAATCCCTTGGATTTGAGAACAGTGTTATCTTATCAAAAGTCAATAGGGATCCCTATAAGTGTAAGTAGAAATGAACTTGAATTCATTTCTACTTTTTTGTTTATATCAAGTGATTCTAGGGTTTAGGTTTACAAAAACAGGAGGGAAAAATAAATGTTAAATTTGCTTTTTGAAATTCAACGGAATAGAGAGATTATAAAAAGAACCAGGGAAGCTTTAAAAGGAGAATCCAATAATAATTTTATAAGAAGAGTAAAAAAAGAATTTGAGGAGAAAAAGTCAAAGTATAAACTCGTGGATTCCAAACTCAATGAAGTTGAAAAGAATATTGAACAACTGGAGAAAAAACTCGAGGATATGAAAAGAGAAGTAATGCAGGAGGAAAGCAAACTCTATGGAAATTTAAAATATGATTTAAAATTTATAAGTACCTTGGAAAAATCTATTGAATTAAAAAAAGGTGAGATCAGAACCTTAGAAGAAGACAGCTTAAACAGATTGTATGATGAGGAAAATTTATTGAAAGAAAGGGATATGCTCAGGAAAGAATTAGTTGATATAAAAAATGAATTTTATAAAAATAAAAAAGTCAGTAGTGATAAAATAATTAAATCAAAAATGGAAATAAAAAAAGCTGAAGATAGTATATTGAATTGTGAAAAGAAAGTTCCTAAAAAATTATTGGATAAATTCAATGAATTATGTGAACTTAAAGGTACGGGAGCTGCGAAATTATCAAATGGAGTATGTTCTGGCTGCAAAATGAAAGTATCTGCCATTACCATAGATGATATCAAAAATAACAAAGATATAGTTTATTGCGATAATTGTGGAAGAATAATATACTACAGCGGCCATGACGAATAAAATTCATATATACTCTCTCAGTCAATATTCTGTAATATAAAAATAACTGAAAATTAATTTTCAGTTATTTTTATAAGTTTATACAAATTTGTGTATTTTTTCTATATCATTT
>NZ_FXYI02000190.1:0-6427 GCF_900184915.1 Clostridium sp. HV4-5-A1G
AAATAGTATAGATTATTATTCTTATCATGTAAATACAATCTAAAAATTTACTTATACAGAATATGAATAAATAAACTATTAATGACAAGTAACAACTTTTATGCTATTATTAAATTGTTACTTTGTCAATTTGCGCTACATTAATGTCAAAAATTGGCTAAATGAAATGGAGGACACCCGTTATGATAGAATTTAAAAATATAACTAAATCTTTTAAGGGTAAAGTAGTATTGAACAACATAAATTTAAAAATTCATAAAGGAGAACTAGTAGTACTCATCGGCCCCAGCGGCTGTGGAAAGACAACTACACTCAAAATGATAAATAAGCTTATAAAACCAACTTCCGGTGATATTTTTGTAAATAATAAAAATATCAAAGAAGAGAACAGTATAGAGCTTAGAAGAAAAATTGGGTACGTAATCCAACAAGTCGGCCTTTTTCCCCATATGACCATACAGGAGAATATAACATTGATACCAAGGCTTCAAAAATGGCCTGAAAAAAAGATAGAAGACAGAACTGAAGAACTTCTGGAAATGATAGGAATGAATCCAGGCGAATTTTTAAACAGATATCCAAATGAATTAAGTGGAGGACAACAACAGAGAATAGGTGTAGCTAGAGCATTTGCCATGAATCCAGATATAGTACTTATGGATGAGCCTTTTAGTGCACTTGATCCTATAAGCAAAAGCCAGCTTCAGGATGAGCTATTTAACCTCCAGCAGGAATTAAAAAAGACCATAGTATTCGTAACCCACGACATGGATGAAGCAATAAAACTGGGAAATAAAATATGTATAATGAAAGATGGAAATATACTCCAATTTGATACTCCCGAAAAAATATTGAAAAACCCCTCCCATGGTTTTGTAGAAGAATTTATAGGCAAAAATAGAATTTGGAATAAACCAGAATTTATAAAGGCAAAAGACATAATGATAACCAACCCTGTAGTAACCAATGCGGAAAGAACTATAGTACAAGCAGTAGAAATAATGAGAACAAACAATGTAGACAGCCTTATGATAGTGGATAAAAATCTAACTCTCATTGGAATTGTAACCCTAAAAGATATACGAAAAGGTATGGACAAAACATTGAAATTAAAAAATATAATGGAGAAAAATATATTTACAGTATATGAAGAAGACAGCATAGTGGATGTACTTCAGGAAATAAGTGACAATAACATAGGATATGTACCTGTTTTAACCAAAAAGGGTGCATTAGCAGGACTTATTACCAGAAGCAGCCTCATAACAGTATTAAGTGCTCAATTTTTAGATGCAGAGGAGGAGATTTAATGAATTCGATTATAGGTTTTTATAATTTCATTGCAGGCAGGACAGGCGATATATTAAACCTTTTTCTCCAGCATATCGAGTTGACTTTGTTATCGGTGGTTATAGCTATATTAATAGGTGTACCTTTGGGAATACTTATAGAAAAAGACAAAAGACTGTCTTCCCTTGTAATAGGTATTGCAAATGTAATACAGGCAATTCCAAGTTTGGCATTACTGGGATTTCTAATTCCCGTCATAGGCATTGGAAGCAAACCTGCCATTGTAATGGTAATTTTATATTCACTTCTTCCCATTATAAAAAATACTTATACCGGACTGTCAGGTATAAATCCCAATATACTAGAAGCTGCCGAGGGAATGGGTATGACTGAATCACAAATACTGAAAATTGTAAAACTTCCCCTTGCGCTTCCAGTAATAATGGCAGGTATAAGGATATCTGCAGTTACCGCAGTTGGACTTATGACCATAGCTGCATTTGTAGGTGCAGGTGGACTTGGATATATGGTATTTACGGGAGTTCAAAGCGTCAATAACTACATGATACTTGCAGGAGCAATACCCGCATGTATACTAGCACTAGTAATTGATTTTATTATTGGCAAAATTGAAAAATCAGCAACAGAAAAGTCAACAGCTAAAAGGAAAAAGAGGAAAGTGCCACTAAAATATAAGAGAGCTGCAGCAATTGTACTCTGCATTTTAATAATATCAGCATCCGCATTCTATTATAATAATACAAAAAATAAGATAGTTGTTGGCGGGAAAAACTTCACTGAACAGATCATATTAGTAGACATGGTTGGGGAACTTATTGAAAAAAACAGTAACATTAAAGTAGATTACAGGCCTAATCTGGGAGGAACAAATGTAGTGATGGGTGCAATGAAATCCGGAAACGTAGATGTAAGTATTGAATATACAGGTACTGGACTCATGGATATAATGAAACACAGTCTAATAAATGATCCCGACAAAGCATACAATACCGTAAAAGATTATTACAGTAAAAACTTTAAGATAAAATGGCTAAATCCAATTGGATTTAATAACACCTACGCACTGGCAGTATCTCAGGATACCTCCAATAAATACAATTTAAACACTATATCCGACCTTGCAAAAATAAGTAACAACTTAAGATTGAGCTGTACTATGGAGTTCACTTCAGGAAGAGCAGATACTTTAAAACCTCTTCAAAATGTATATGGTATCAATTTCAAAGAAATCAACAGTGTAGATGGAGGACTCAGATACACTGCATTAAATCAAAAAAAAGCTGATGTAATTGATGCCTTTTCCACAGATGGACTGCTTAAACAATTTAATTTAAAAGTTTTAACTGATGACAAAAAAGTATTTCCACCCTATTATGCCGCCCCTGTAATCAGAGAAGAAACCTTAGAAAAGCATCCCGAACTTAAGGAGATTTTAAACAGATTAGGCGGAAAAATAGATGACAAAACCATGATGGAATTAAATTATAAAGTGGATAGCCTGGGACAGAAGCCGGAGACCGTTGCCCATGAATTCTTAAAAGAACAAAATTTGATAAAGTGATTCTTAGGTTCAGATGGAGTTTACCGATAAGGAATGCTTTTCTTCACCTGAACTTTAGAATAACCTAATTTTCAAGTAAAGGATATATTTGATAATAATGACAACAAACAACTTGTATGATATAATAAAGTTGTTTATATTAATGTAAAAGTTTCTACATTATAATAATACCGGTAAAAAAGTGAAGATAATATTAGTCAAGGAGGTAATTTATATGATCAAAGTAGCATTAATAGGTATTGGCAGGACAGGAAAACATATAGCAAATCAAATCCTAGAACAGGACAATATGGAAATCGTATGCGCAATTTGCAGCCCTAATAGTAGAAAAGAAGGGATCAAATTAGGAGATCTATTAAAAAATGATAGAACCAACGTAAAAATTTCAACTTCAGATAAGCTGGAAGCTTCAATCTTCGAAAGCAAACCTGATGTAGTTGTAGATTTTTCAACCCCTTCAGCAACAATGAAAAACGCTTTAGCACTGTCTAAAATGAAAGTAAATATGGTCATAGGGACAACAGGATTTTCTGAAGAAAGTATTGACAAGCTTAAAAATATGACTTACAAATTCGATAACGGTATAGTTTATGCTCCCAATATTACTTTAGGTGTTAATGTGGTTATGTTATTGTCTAATATTGCAGCATCCATATTAAATAACTATGATTTTCAAGTTCTGGAACTTCACCATAAAACCAAAAAAGATATTCCATCAGGAACTGCCATAAAACTTTCTAAAGAAATAGAACATGGACTTCAATCATCTGGAGTATTCAATAAAGATATTCCTGTCAACGGTGTAAGAGCCGGAGGTGTGATAGGGAAACATGAGGTACTCATAGTTGGTGATGATGATCAGATAAAAATAAGTCATGAATCCTTTTCCAGAAAAGCTTTTGCATCTGGAGCTATAAGTGCCATAAATTATATTTATAAAAAGTCAGGATACTATGAGATGAAAGATATATTAGACCTTAAAAGGATACTACATAAATACATCGATGCATTAGATGAAAATCTAATAGCAAACTAATCCTGCATGTTAAAATCAAACTTCTCGCCATAACTGAATAATGAACCGGGGAAGTTAAAATAATTCCATCAGCTTCCCTCATTCAAAATTAAAATACTGATAATAATAGCATTTTAACCTACCATTATAAAGTTTTCTGTTCTTGTCAGATTTTTTTCCAAAATGTTTCTCAAATTTTTCGTGAGCAGTTATTATAAAATAATTCCAACCTTTAAGTCTTGAAAATACTCTCCCCATATCCTGATAAAGTTTTTCTACTTCTTTAAGCTCCCCTAGTCTTTCCCCGTAAGGCGGATTGCTTATTATAAATCCACAGCTCTTCTTTGAGCTGAACTTCTGTACCGGTATTTTTTGAAATGTTATGTAGTCCTGCACTCCTGCTTTTTTGGCATTTCCCATGGCAGTTCTAATCACTCTTCCATCTATATCCGATGCCAAAATTTTGAACTCCCTACCGTTTATAGAATTTACTGCAAATTCTCTTAAATCCCTCCATATATGCTGCGGAATTATATCCCATTGTTCTGAAACAAAATTTCTATTTAATCCTGGAGCTATGTTTTTCCCAATTAATGCTGCCTCAATTGCAATAGTTCCGGAGCCACACATGGGATCTGCCAATATCCTGCTGGGATCCCACCTACTAAGCAGCACCATAGCTGCCGCCAAAGTCTCCTTGATAGGTGCTTCTCCTGAATTTTTTCTGTATCCCCTTTTATGCAGCCCCTCGCCGGAAGTGTCCACAGTCAAGGTAACCATATCCTTTAAAATGCCAACTTCTATCCTATACTCAGCCCCAGTTTCCTCAAATCTTTCTATTCCATATTTATTTTTCATGGATTCAACTACAGCTCTTTTAACTATGGACTGACAGTCAGGTATACTGTGCAGCTTTGATTTTATAGATTTTCCTGTCACATGCATAAATGCATCCTCTGGCATTAAGCTCCCCCAATTCACGGAAAGTGCACCCTGAAAAAGTTCTTCAAAGCTCTCCGCTTTAAATTCCGCCATTCTTATAAGAACCCTTTCTGCAGTTCTAAGCCATAGATTACAGGTGACTATATCAATCTCATCTCCTTGAAAAATAACTCTTCCATTTTCAATTTTCAAATCCTCATATCCAAGAGTTTTTAGCTCCCCGGCAACTACAGATTCCAGTCCAAATGTGGATGTGGCAATCAATGTGTATTCCATCTTGTCCCTCCTACATACTTTTAAAATATTGCACATGTGCGGTTTTTTATCCAATTTAACAATTATAATACATAAAGTCAAAATATTAAATACATTATACATTAATAATTACAATCTGCTGATCTTAAGCTATAATAAATATATTTGGAGGTGTTTTTATGGATAAAATAAGATTGGGAAAAACAAATTTGATGGTAACAAGAAGCGGCTTTGGAGCACTGCCCATACAGAGGGTTTCCTTTGAAGATGCTAAAAAAATTTTGCGTAAAGCCTATGACAATGGAATAAACTTTTTCGACACTGCAAGAATGTATTCAGATAGTGAGGAAAAAATAGGCTACTCACTTTCTGATGTACGAAAAAATATCATAATATCTACAAAGAGTCATGCAAAAGATAAAAAAACCCTGCTAAAGCATTTAGAAACAAGTCTGAAAAATTTAAAGACAGATTACGTGGACATCATTCAGCTGCATAACCCTGATGAATTACCTGATCCTGATGATCCCGAAGGACTTTATGCTGGTCTTCTGGAAGCTAAAAAACGCGGCATGACCAGATTTTTAGGAATCACAAATCATAAAATAGGCAATGCCTTAAAAGCTGCGGATTCAGAACTGTACGATACCATTCAGTTTCCATTGAGTTCTCTGTCCTCAGATGATGATTTAAAACTCATAAGTGAATGTAAAAAAAGAGATATCGGCGTCATTGCTATGAAAGCTCTTTCAGGAGGACTTATAACCAATGCTGCATCTACATTTGCATTTTTAAGGCAGTTCAATAATGTAGTACCTATATGGGGCATACAGAGGGAATCCGAACTAGATGAATTCATTGCCCTTGAAAAAAATCCACCGGTACTGGACGAATCCATGTGGTCCATCATCAAGAAAGATCGTTTTGAACTAGCTGGAGACTTCTGCCGGGGATGCGGATACTGTCTCCCATGTCCTGCAGGAATTGAGATCCCCACATGTGCCAGGATATCTCTCTTCCTAAAAAGAGCTCCCTACAAAGATTTCATGAAAGATGAATTCAAGGGAAAAATGGATCTAATAAATAACTGCATAGAATGTGGCCATTGTAAGGATCATTGCCCATATAAACTTGATACACCAAATCTTTTAAAAAAAGAGCTCAAAAGCTACAATAGATTTTATGCCGAGCACAAAAATGACTGATTTACATCTAAATTTATACTCATATTCAAATATGAACCTTTATTACCAAAATGTTTTTACAATTATTTGAAATGTTTTTATTGTATTTACAAAACATTGACACAATATTCATATTTATTATTTATACTCTAAAATAAG
>NZ_FXYI02000191.1:0-6424 GCF_900184915.1 Clostridium sp. HV4-5-A1G
ACACTTCCCCTTCTTAATTTTATTATAGATCTTTAGTAAATCTATTTCTTTGTGTCTACACTTTTATACTAACATCATTTCTTACCAGTTTTGGTTACATAAACAGTTTGACTTTGGTTTGTTGCAGATGGCTGTGCAGAAGTTTGCTGTTGTACTGTTGCTGTTGAAGTGTTTTGATTACTGCTACTGCTGGAACTTGCAGAATTGGAACTTGAAGGAGCACTTATACCATCTCCCTTAGTAGTACCATTAGGATTTATAGCCCACAATCCTCTACTGTTTTCCCTAGCTTCAGCACAAAATTTTCTAAAATAGTCAGCATACTTTACATTAGGCTGAATTGTCATTTGTTCTGCATAACCATTGTAAGCAAGTATTGCATTGAACATTTTAGCCCTAATTTCACTTTCGTTTATTTCTTTTGGTGGAGAGAGCCATACATATCTTAACAACCTTCCATATGTATCTGTATTCCCTGCATCACTTTCAAGATATACTGTTTTTCCAAAAAGTTGTGATTTGGTATAATCGGAAGCCTGTTCTCCATATTGTTCATGCTTAGTCGTAGATTCTGGAGTATTTACTCCAATAAGTCTCACTTTTGCAGTTTGTCCATTTTCCAATTTTACATACACTGTATCTCCATCTACATGACGAGTTACAGTAGCCTTATCCAGCTTTATCGGTGATTTAATTTCTTGAGCTTTAGTTGGTGTAGTGTCTTTTTTAGTAGTTTTAACTGGAGTAGTAGACTTTTTAGGTGTAGTATTTTCAACCTGTGTATTGGAAGCAATATTAGATTTTTTTGTCTGAGTATCAGGCATGTTATATGCACCAATATACATTATTATGAAAGAAACCAATAATGCTAGAATTGATTTCTTAGACTTATTTTTAAACACATCTATAGCAGAAAAAACTACAAAAGGTAATGTTATTACAGCTAAAAAAGTCCAAAAACTTGATGTAAGAGCAGTTAAACAAATAAAATAATAAATTGAAGCTATTATCATTTTAGGCTTTTTGCCTGACCTAAATCCGGGTATGTGTTTTAAAATATCCCTCAATCTAAAATCCCCCTTTAATAATTATTGTAACAATTTGTTCACAATTAATTATTTCTACAATAATATGTATATTCCTGCTAAATTTTATTTAAATATGTAAAAAATTCTCCCCAAAGAGAGAATTTCAATAATTCCTAATAATCAACTCACTAAACCTATGCTCTTTATCCTTGTATTTTCCAATAAGATTATGATTTCTTTGAACTTCATCTACATTGAAATCTTTATATAAATTCCTCACAAATTCACAATCATTATAGGAAAGAATAAATTTCCCTTTTACTTTCTTCAAGCAATCACGTAACCTTACATGGTCCTCTTCTGAAAATTGGGCCTGATAATATCTTTCAGCGCCATAGTATGGTGGATCCAAATATATTAGCGCATCCTCTTTATCGTATACTCTAAGTAAATCCTGAAAATCTTTATTTTCAATGACTACATCAGACAACCTCTCCTGAATATCCGTAAGATACTGAATCATGACATTAACATTTTTCTTTACGCATCCGTAGGATCTGTGGTCACTTCCATAGCTTGTCTTAATTAGCATAAAGAATCTAGCTGCCCTTTGAATGTCCGTCATTCCTCTAGTGGTGTACTGGCTGGCAAAATCATAAAATAATTCCCTTGAATTCAACATGAATGAAAGTTCCCTCTGCAACTCTCCACAATGGAATTTAACGCACCTGAATAAATTCACCAGGTCCCCATTTATATCGTTGTATACTTCCATGTCGGCCAGCTTATCTTTTGAGAACAGCACCCATGCTGCACCTCCAAATACCTCTATGTATCTATTAAAATTTTCGGGAAATCTTTTAACTATCTCCTTCCTGAGTAACTTCTTCCCGCCTATCCAACTTATAAAACTATTCATATATACCTCCTATGTTCCAGATAATACTATTATATACGAACATATGTTCTATATCAAGGTAGACTATGGATAAACTTTATAAATATAGATTCATGGTTAAAATTTATGCTATAATAATTATCAGGAGAATAAGGATGTTTTTAGTTAGTCACCCTCCGGACTTTATCTCTTACAAAGGAGTCGTTGCGGTTAATCTGACAGCAGAGGGGGTGACATATATGAATGCTTATGTTATTATCGTTTCCATAGTATGCGTAACAACAATGGGCATAGCTTTAGGAACTACAGTAATTTTTGCTATGCTGGCATATTTAAAGGAAAAAGCTGTACTTAAACATAAAAATAACTTTAGGGATAATAATGAAATTTCTATCATTGTTGATGATGAAGATAATCATTCAAAAAATTAAAATGCACCCATTCGACTAAGTGCATTTTAATTAACTAAAAATATCATACAAAAACCGTAACGGCTTCTTTTAAATATATTATATCACATTATACTATATTTTAAACATATGATTATTAATTTTACATAGAAACAAAATTACAATAATTTGTACTCGTAAGTTATTATAATATAATTATTATTTTAAGAAAGGAGTAGTGTCTTGGAGGCAAACTATATTAGCATTATTATTACTATTGTTAATTTTGCTTTATTAATAGCAATTATATTTGGCATATATAGAGTGATAAAAAGTTTCAAAAACTTTTTCATCAGAAATAAAGAAATGGACAAGAAGATAGATGTTATTTTAAATAAATTAGATGATAAAGAGAACAAAACTAAAAATTTTTAATTTACATCTTTCTATTTTTATCAACTAAAATAAACCCTAGAGCAATTTTCCACTCTAGGGCTAAAATTATTGAGCTGGCTGTGCTGGATGAACTGTAGCGTTTGGCACAGGTTGAGTTGCTTGGGTATTCGTATTCTGTGTAGTCCCCACAATACTCTGCATATCAGCAACCTTCTTTTTCAATTCTCCGTTTTCCTGCAGCAGCTTGTCTCTTTCACTCTGTAGCTGTGAATTTTGAGTTTGAAGCTGCGATACCTGACTTTGAACTGCCGTCTGCCCAGCTGACTTTTTCTCTTCTGGGCTTTTGAGTTCATATACTTTGTTTTCAATTACCCCGGAAACTATGGCCTTTACATTGTCATCAACTTCTATACCCAACTTTTGAAGTACACTATATACATAATCTTCAGCACTCTTTTTCCTCTGGTCCGCTGGAAGCTGTGAAGATATATTGAGCTGCTGAGCTTGTCCTACACCTATTTCTGCATAGTGTTCTATGATGCTCAAAATATTTAGGAATTTATTACCCGGTACTATAGCTTTTGCAGCATCAGTATATTTTTTGACCTCCTGCAGGCCGTTGTCAACCTTTTGTAATATCTCTCCAGTGTCAACACCCTTCCTCTTTAAAGCTGGCAGGAGCACCAATACTGCAGCTCCCACTCCAACAGCTAGTCCTATAACAATAAATAATATAGTTGTACTTGACATTTTTACATTCCTCCTAATCAATCTTTATTTTGTTTTCGCTATATAGTTATCTATCTGGCTTGCAGGTATCATCTGTGTTATATACCTAGTGTAATTTTTCTTATCGGCATCCGGTCCTATGCCGATTACTCTCTTGATTCCACTAAAATCAAACGGTACTGAGTTGGAAATGATGGGGCATTTAACATGTGCCGATAGTTTCAACACTGCGTTTAAATCCCTCGGGTCCCTAAAAATAATTATTGCATCCACTTTTTTCTCACCTCTTTTTACAGAATTGTAGAAATCCTCCGCCATATAATTAAGATCCACATACCCGCTTATACCTGATATCTGTCCCTTGTCCGTATACTGCCATATGGCATATTTACTCCACAGCGTAAAATTAGGAGAACTTATCCCATAATTGGCAATCCAAAGAGGATACTTTGTTATTTTGGAATTTAGATGTGATTTTATATAGTTTGGATTACAATAAATAACTGCCGGAGCTATAGAAGATATAGCATCCAGAAATGCCAGACAGGCATCCGTCATGTCCCCGCTGCACTGCTGTTCAAAATCCAGAACTACGAAATCTGGTTTTTCACCTGCGGCAATCTGTTTAAAAAAGTTTGCTTCCTGGATGGCTTTGGCTACATTCTTAAAATTTCCAAAATGATAAGCCCCGGTTATAAGTCCCAAGGCTTTGGCATTTTTTATATTGCTATTATAAAATTTGTCCACAAAGGTACTTCCCTCGGTGGCTTTGGCAATTACAAATTCATGTCCTGTATCTTTGAGAAGTTGAATATTAACTAAACCGTTAAGATTGCTTATGTCTGTGCCTTTAATCATTTCAATTTACCTCCTTATTTTATTTTCAATTTAAAAACTTGCCAATAACAACGCCGGCCAATATGGTAATAATCTTATCAATAAGACCCTCCCACCTTTTAGCCGGCTTCTCCTTTAAATTATCTAATTGTATTGTCATTTTTTCTATCAATTGCTTTATGTCCTCCAGGGTTTCTTTGAAGTTTTGCACATCCTTCGCAGTTCCCACATTCTGATTTTCTATCTTTTTCAGTCTGTCGGAATGGTCATTCAACCTTCTCTCGTGCTGATTAAAAGTTTCATCTATTTGTTTGTGCCTTTCTTCACACAACTTTGCATCATAGCATTCACTCATGGAGCACCTCCTTAAAGATTTGTATTAAAAAGAGTTCTGGATTTCTCCAAAACTCTTAAAAGTTTACTTTTTATTAATTAATAATAGTTTTTCTAGTGATTCATTCTCATTTTATATTATTACTTAAGATATAATCATTATCTTAATAATTGAAGAACCTGCTGTGGTTGAGTATTTGCTTGAGCCAACATTGCTTGAGCAGCCTGAGAAAGAATGTTATTTTTAGAGTACTCAGACATCTCTGCTGCCATATCAACGTCTCTTATTCTAGATTCAGCAGAAGTCAAATTTTCTGATGAAGTTCCAAGATTGTTTATTGTATGTTCCAATCTGTTTTGGAAAGCACCCAGTTTTGCTCTTTCGGAAGAAACTTTCTGAGTTGCTGTATCAATTACTTTTATTGCCACATTAGCTTGAGTTTGTGTAGTGACCTGAAGACCTGCAACACCTAATGCAGCTGCACTCATATCATTAATATCAACACTTAAACTTTGATTTGTATTTGCACCAATTTGTAATGTTGCAGTTCCATCAGTTCTAACATCTTGTGCAGCAGTTGTTTCATTAAAAGAAGACAATGCATTTGTTGCAGCAGTTCTAATATTTCCCGAAGAATCTTCTACTGTAATTGTTACTCCTTCAATTGCACCTGCTGTGCCTGCATTAGCAGCTGTAATTTTCAATGAACCATCAGCATTCGCAGCTACAGCTAAATCTGCATTTGCAGTAGAACCATCTGTAGTACCAAGTGCAGCAGCAGAAAGAGTGCTTACTGAAAATGAATTTGTAACTGTAGATCCATTTTTTACATAAGAAATAGAAACTGTATCTGTTTCTTGAATCCCTAAATTATTACCATCTGAATCTTGCAATGAGGTTAATGCTGCTGCTGAAGTATCTGATAATATAGAGCCTCCAGATTTTAATACAGCACTTGTATTAACATTAGCAACTGCTGTATTAACAGCTTTACCCATAGAACCATCTAATAAATTTTTAGTGTTAAATTGAGTAGTATTTGCTATTCTGTTAATTTCATCTTCTAATTGTGTCATTTCAGATTGTATTGCAGTTCTATCATCATTAGTATTAGTATCATTAGCAGATTGAACAGATAAAGTTCTCATTCTTTGAAGTATGCTATGAGTTTCATTCAATGCACCTTCAGCAGTCTGAATAAGGGATATTCCATCCTGGGCATTAGTTGATGCCTGGTTAAGTCCATTTATCTGTCCTCTCATTTTTTCAGATATTGCAAGTCCTGCTGCATCATCACCAGCCCTGTTTATTCTAAGACCTGAAGAAAGTTTCTCCATTGCCTTTGATGCATTATTTGAATTGATGTTCATGTTCCTTAATGCATTGTTTGCCATTAAATTGTGATTAATGATCATAATATTTCCCTCCTTGAATTTTATATAGTACACTTCCTTGCGTACTAATTCTTATATTTATAGTTAAACTTAAATTAAAAAGTTTACTAACAATATTAACCAATAATATATTACTTAATTGACTTACCCTCATGTTCTTGTTCCCAAATTTCTCCTCTTACAATTTCCATATCTTCAGGAGCACTTATAGCAAGTCGTAAATCATTATATTCATTATCTTTCACAACTTTAATTTTTATTTTATTATCAATTACTACATATTCTCCAGGCTTTCTACCTAATACCAACATTATCTTCCCCACCTTGAATTTTTATTCTATTCTCCCTCACATTAATTTATTCGGAGTATCTAAAATAAACTTTATATATAATTTCTGTCTCATATACAAATCTCCGAG
>NZ_FXYI02000192.1:0-6377 GCF_900184915.1 Clostridium sp. HV4-5-A1G
ATTTTTGTAACTATAATAACAGTTTTATATTTATAATGCTTAATCCACTTATACATAGTTATGTCATCTGCCGTTGGTTTATGCCTGCAATCCAATATAAGAACTATTGCTTTAAGTTGTTTTCTATCCTGCAGATATTTTTCTATTATTTTTCCCCATCCCTGTATTTCCCTTTTCGAAGCTTTCGCATATCCGTAACCTGGCAAATCTACAAAATAGAACATATCATTTATTAAAAAGAAATTGATCAGCCTGGTTTTACCTGGAGTACTACTTACTTTAACTAATTTTTTTCTATTTACAAGTGCATTTATAAGGGAGGACTTTCCTACATTGGATCTTCCAACAAAAGCTATTTCCTCCCTGTTGTCTTTGGGATATTGACTTGAATCTACTGCTGAAATTAAAAATTCTGATTGTTTTATTTTCATAAATAAATACCACCTAATCTCTGGTTAAAAGCGAATTTTTCAATACTACATCTATGTTGTCTGCCAATATATATTTCATCTTGTTTTTAACTGTATTGGGAATTTTCAATAGATCATTTTTATTTTTTTCAGGAATTATAACCGTATCTATACCAGCCCTATATGCTGCAAGGCTTTTTTCTTTCAATCCTCCTATAGGAAGAACTCTTCCTGTCAAAGTTATTTCCCCTGTCATGGCCACATTGTGCTTTATTTTTCTTTTACTTAAAGCAGATATCATAGCAGTAACCATAGTCACACCTGCCGAAGGACCATCTTTTGGTACTGCACCTTCCGGAACATGTATATGTAAATCATAATTTTTGTAAAAGTCACTTTCAATTCCATACTTATGTGAATTGGCCCTTATATAACTGTAACCAGCTTTAGCCGATTCCTTCATAACATCTCCCAGTTGACCCGTAAGCTGCAATTTGCCACTTCCAGGCATAACAGTAGCCTCTATAGGAAGAGTATCTCCTCCATATCCGGTCCATGCCATTCCCATGACTACTCCAACCTTATCTTCTTCATTTGCCTTATCATAGGTAAATATTTCAGAACCAAGGTAGTATTTAACCTTAGTTACGGTTATACTTATGGACTTTTTACCTTTTTCCATCATTTCTGATATAGCTTTTCTTATAAGGGATGCAACTCTTCTTTCCAGGCTTCTGACCCCAGATTCCCTAGTATAATTATCTATCAACTTATATATGGAAGAATCTGAGAAAGCAATCTCATTATTTTTAACTCCGTTTTCTTTCAATTCTTTAGGTACCAGGTATTTTTTACATATATTAAACTTTTCCTCAGAAGTATACCCAGATACTTCTATTACCTCCATTCTGTCAAAAAGGGGCCTTGGAACAGTTTCAAGGGTATTCGCAGTAGTTATGAACATCACATTGGACAGATCAAAATCCAGTTCAAGGTAATGATCCCTGAAGGTACTGTTTTGCTCGCTGTCTAATACCTCTAGAAGTGCATCTGCTGGATCTCCTCTGAAATCGCTGCTCATTTTATCTATTTCATCCAGTAAAAACAGTGGATTTTTTGATTTTGCCTGTCTCATGCCATATATTATTCTTCCTGGAATAGCTCCTACATAAGTTTTTCTATGTCCTCTGATCTCTGCCTCATCCTTCACTCCCCCCAATGACATTCTCACAAAATTTCTGTTTAAAGCATGGGCTATAGACTTTGCAATAGAAGTCTTCCCTACACCTGGAGGTCCTACAAGACAAAGTATTGGTCCTTTAAGAGACTTGTTCATTTTTTTAACTGCCAGATACTCAATTATCCTATTTTTAACATCTTTTAATCCATAGTGATCCTTTTCAAGTATTTCTCTGGCTAATTTTATATTTAAATTATCTTTAGTCTCAATATTCCATGGAAGACTCAATATCCAGTCCAGATAAGTTCTTATTACTCCTCCTTCTGAAGAATAAGAACCTGTATTTTTAAGTCTATCCAACTCATATAACGCCTTATCTTTAACACCTTTAGGCAATTTAGCTCTAGTTATCTTATTCTTATACCTCTTTATTTCTCTTTTGTCTTCATCTTCTTCCCCTAGTTCCTCCTGTATAGCTTTTAACTGTTCTTTCAGATAATATTCCTTTTGAACTTTATCTATTTTGTTTCTTACCTTAGCGCCTATTTTCCTTTCCAACTTCAAAATTTCTATTTCATTTACCAATATGGAAAGCAATTTTTCAAGTCTTTTTCCCACATCATAGCATTCAAGAAGTTCCTGCTTTTTTTCCTGTTTTAACATCAGATAGGAACTCACAGTATCAGCTAATCTTCCAGGACTGTTTAACTCTTCCAATGTTATTATAGTTTCTACCGGTATATTTCCAGATAACTTTATATATTCATTAAAATTTTTTTCTATAGCTCGCACAAGGGCTTCATAATTTTTATCCTCGCTATAATTTTTATCCTCTATTACTTCAACTTGAACTTTAAAAAATGGATCTTCACTGATATATTTTCTAAGCACTGCTCTGGATTCACCCTCTACAAGTACTCTCACTGTATCTCCAGGCAATTTCAATATCTGCTTTATATTACAAATTGTACCTGTTCTAAATATATCTTCTTCTCCAGGTTCTTCAGTTTTTACATCCTTCTGTGCAGTCAAAAATATTCTCTGCTCTGTAAGCATGGCATCTTCAAGTGCAAGTATTGATTTTTCCCTACCTACATCAAAATGCAGAACCATATACGGAAATATAGTAATACCTCTCAACGGAATTAGAGGAAGATCTCTTAAATTTTTATCCATATCTCTCTCCTCCTTTTAAAAGATTTTATAGTACAATAACATTTTCTGCTAACAAACAACAGATTAATTTATTATAACTATAAAATATATTTTTTTCAATTACCCTGTACTTTATCCACAATCATTTTATTGAATTAAACATAGATAACCTAAACTTTACCTAAAAAAGAGTACCGGAATCAGTACTCTTTTTGATATGAAGCTATGCAGTTTCAGGACCTTTTCGCGTTCTGGATTTTTTTAATTTAATAGGAGTTCTCTTCCCATTTTCAGCATTTATAACCTTTGGTTTTCCCTTTAACACTGCATTTTTATCTATTATTACCTTACATATTTCCTCTCTCGAGGGAATATCAAACATTATGTCTTTCATAGTTTCTTCTATAATAGCTCTAAGTCCTCTTGCTCCTGTGTTTCTCTCTAATGCCTCTTCCGCTATCGCATCCAATGCCCCATCTTCAAATTCCAGTTCTACATCATCAAATTCAAAGAGTTTTTTATATTGTTTAACAAGTGCATTTTTGGGTTCCTTCAAAATACTTATCAATGCATTTTTATCAAGCGCATCTAAAGTTACTATAATTGGAATTCTTCCTACAAACTCCGGTATAAGACCATACTTCAAGAGATCTCCTGGCATTATCTCCTTTAGAAGCTTTCCTACGTCCTTTTCCTTTTTAGATTGTATATTTGCACCAAAACCAAGAGTACTCATTCTAGTCCTTCTCTCTATTATACTATCTATACCGTCAAAAGCTCCACCGCATATAAATAATATATTAGTGGTATTGATCTGAATAAATTCCTGATGAGGATGTTTTCTTCCCCCCTGAGGTGGCACTGAAGCTACAGTACCTTCCAGTATCTTTAAAAGTGCCTGCTGTACACCTTCTCCCGACACATCCCTAGTTATAGATGGATTTTCTGATTTCCTAGCTATCTTGTCTATTTCATCTATATAAACTATTCCGCGTTCAGCTCTTTCTATATCATAATCAGCATTCTGTATAAGTTTTAACAATATATTTTCTACATCTTCACCCACATAGCCAGCTTCTGTAAGCGTAGTAGCATCTGCAATAGCAAAAGGTACATTCAGAAATCTTGCCAGAGTCTGAGCTAAAAGTGTTTTACCAGATCCTGTAGGTCCAAGTAAAAGTATATTACTTTTCTGTAGTTCTATATCATCACTTTCCTTATTAGAATTTATCCTTTTATAATGATTATATACTGCCACTGCTAGTGACTTCTTTGCATCTTCCTGACCTATCACATATTGATCAAGATAATTTTTTATTTCTATAGGCTTTGGAATTGAAGTCATGTCTATCTGTACATCTTCCTCAAATTCATCACTTATTATCTCAGAACAAAGCTCTATACATTCATCACAGATGTATACACCAGGTCCTGCAATTAATCTTCTAACTTGATCTTGTGTCTTACCGCAGAATGAGCACTTAAGTTGCTTTTTTTCATCATTTTTTGCCATTTCTACACCTCACTAAAGGTTATTTCTTTTTTGTAATAACTTCATCTATTAAACCATAATTTTTGGCTTCTTCTGCCGACATAAAGTTATCTCTCTCTGTATCACTTTCAACTTTTTCAAGAGGCTGACCTGTTTTCTCGCTTATTATAGTGTTTAGTTTTTTCTTTATTTTTAGTATTCTATTTGCATGAATTCCTATATCAGTCGCCTGCCCTTGAAATCCACCAAGAGGTTGATGTATCATTATCTCTGCATTTGGAAGTGCAAATCTTTTTCCCTTTGCACCAGCTGTAAGCAAAAATGCACCCATAGAAGCTGCCATTCCTATGCATATAGTGGACACATCTGACTTTATATACTGCATTGTATCATAAATTGCCATTCCAGAGGTTATAGATCCTCCTGGGCTATTTATGTAAAGATATATGTCTTTATCTGGATCTTCAGCTTCCAAAAACAGCAATTGTGCTACCACAAGGCTAGCCGTTACATCATTTACTTCCTCACTTAACATTACTATCCTATCCTTTAAAAGTCTAGAATAAATATCATAGGATCTTTCTCCTCTATTTGTCTGTTCTACAACTACTGGTACTAAACTCATAAATCTCTCCTCCTTTATACTATATCTTAAATTAGTATATATTAAAAAATAATTTATATCGCCTTACTACTATCCACCAACATATTTACTACCTTGCCATTCATTACATCTGTTTTCAAATATTCTTTCTGGCTATCGAGAATAAGCTTTGACATCTTTTGAATCTTATCCTCTTCTTTGCTGCCATACTGTTTAGCCATATCCTTTGCTCTCTCTAAAAGTTCCTCATCTTCCACTTTTATATCTTCCACTTTAGCTATTTCTCCAACAACTAAATCCGTTTTAACTCTCTTTTCTGCTGTTTCTTTCATATAATTTCTAACTTTTTCTTCTGTATTATTTGTATATTGATAATAAGTTTTAAGATCTAACCCCTGGTATTTCAATTTCATCTCTAAATCCTTAAGCATATTATCAACTTCTTTTTTAATCATAACTTCTGGTATATTCACTTCTGCATTTGAACAAACCGCATCTAAAACTGCTTCCTCAAATTCCCTGTCAGCTTTTAATTGATTTGCCTCCTGTTTCTTACTTCTTATGTCAGCCTTAACTTCCTCCAAGGTATCAAATTCAGATATTTCCTTCGCAAATTCATCATCTAGCTCCGGTAATTCCTTGATCTTTATTTCATTGACTGTAACTTTAAATACAGCTTCCTTTCCATTTAAATCCTCTCTTCCATATTCTTCGGGGAACTTCACATGGACATCCTTGGAATCACCAGTCTTTAGTCCAATAAGTTGATCTTCAAAATTATCTATGAAAGTTCCTGAACCAATTTCTAATTTATAATTTTTTCCTTCTCCACCTTCAAATTCTTTGCCATCCACTGTTCCCTTAAAATCTATTACGGCTATATTTCCCTTTTCTACAACTCCATCTTCTTTTGTTTCTATTCTAGCATTTTTCTGCTGCATTGTCTCTAATTCTTTTTCCACATCTTCCTCTGTCACTTCATATGTATTCTTTTTCACTTCAAGACCTTTGTATTCTCCAAGTTTTACTTTTGGAAACACAGTTACAGTTGCCGTATATACAAAATCTTTATTATCACCTATCTGAACTATATCAATTTGAGGATAATCCACAGGTTTTATGCTGTTTTCTTCCAGTGCCTTGGGATATGTATCATCACAGCAGAAATTTATAGCATCTTCATAAAAAACTCCTTCACCGTAATATTTCTTTATTATGTTCATTGGGGCCTTGCCCTTTCTAAAACCTGGTATATTAAACTTTTTGGCATTTTTCACAAATGCTTTTTTCATTGCTTCATTAAATTTTGAAGATTCTACAGTTATCTCTAATTTTACAACATTTTCTTCTATCGTTTCCTTCTTAACATTCATTACAAAATTCCTCCCACTAATTACTCTGTATGCTTATATCAACTATGCTATTATATCATATATCCATTCACATTTATATATTATACTTTCCACTTTTACTCATTGACCATAATTTAATTTCAATATTAAGAATAAATTATTAATTTGTACCTTTATATTATAT
>NZ_FXYI02000193.1:0-6370 GCF_900184915.1 Clostridium sp. HV4-5-A1G
AGTTTTTCTTTTTTCTACTCATAGCTATAAGCTTTTTAGAACCACAGGTAAAACCTGTGGTATTCTGAATACAAAAAATGACTTTCTTGTAAATTATAACAGGAAAGTTTTTTATTTTGTCACAGTTTAAATTAAGTGTAAATTCTTTTTTCCAAAATGGTTAGAAGATAAAAATGTTAAATGAACAACGAGGAGGGTATCATGAAAGTAACAATTAATGGTAAAATTAAAGATATAAAGGAGGGAGTCACTGTAACAAAAATTTTAAAAATAGAAAATGTAGAAATGCCAGACATGGTTTCTGTTCAGTTAAATGACGAATTCATAGATAGAGCCAATTTTAACAACATCGTTCTAAAAGAAAATGACAAAATTGATTTTCTATACTTCATGGGGGGTGGAAATAGTGGATTTTAGTGAGGATCAGATAGAAAGGTATTCAAGACACATTATCCTGTCCGAAGTAGGTGTGGAAGGTCAGGAAAAACTTTTAAACTCCAAAATCCTCATTATAGGTACGGGCGGTCTGGGAGCACCTGCTGCCATGTATCTGGCTGCTGCAGGGATAGGAACTATAGGCCTTGTAGATGGAGACATAGTGGATCTTTCAAACCTTCAAAGACAGATAATCCATCGCACAAAGGACGTGGGAAAGGCTAAAGTTCAGTCCGGAAAAGAAACCATAAATGAATTGAATCCAGACGTAAATGTAATAACTTATAGGGAACTTGTAGACTCCAGCAATATCTTGGATATCATAAAGGACCAGGACTATGATTTTATAATAGACGGTACAGATAATTTTCCCGCCAAATTTTTAATAAACGATGCCTGTGTAATTTCCAAAAAACCATTTTCACATGGAGGAATAATAAGATTTCAAGGGCAGCTCACAACTTATATACCTGACAACGGTACTCCCTGCTACAGATGTATTTTTCAATCACCACCTCCTGCAGGTGTTGTACCAACCTGCAAGGAAGCAGGTGTTCTAGGTGTAATGGGAGGAATTATAGGATCACTTCAGGCAACAGAAGCCCTCAAGTATATACTTAAAATCGGCAGTACCCTTGCAGGATATCTTTTGACTTACAACGCAATGACAATGGAATTCAGAAAAATAAAGGTATCCAAGAACAAGAACTGCGGCATATGCGGTGAGCACCCTACAATAAAAAAGCTGATAGACTATGAACAGACAGCCTGTGATCTCAAAACAGCAAATTAAGCAGGTGATATTTATGATATATATAGACAAATTGCAATATGAAAAAATTTTAAAACAGGCCAGGGATGAATTTCCCGATGAATGCTGTGGTTATCTTGGAGGACTGGATTCTGGAAAAGATATTTTTATTAAAAAAATATACTCCTTGACCAATACAGATCACAGCAGCGAACATTTTTCCATGGATCCTGCCGAACAATTCAAAGCTGTAAAGCTCATGAGAAGTGAAAAATTTAATATGATTGGCAATTATCATTCTCATCCTTATTCACCTTCCAGGCCATCTGAAGAGGATAAAAGGCTTGCTTTTGATGACAAAATATTGTACGGAATTTTATCTCTTGAAAAAAAGAAACCAGTATTTAATTTGTTTAAAATCGACAAAGACAAAAATGTTGAAAAGCTTGAGTATGAAATAGTTTAAAAAAGGAGTGAGATATTATGATAAATATAAGTGAAGATCATTATAAATCCATAGAAGACATAAAAGAAAAATCACAGCAGTATTTAAACAATGCAATAGATCCTGTGAGATTTAAAGCTTTTAGGGTTTCCATGGGTGTATACGAGCAGAGAAAAAAGGAAACCTACATGGTGAGAACCAGAATACCCGGAGGAGTCATAACTTTAGAACAATTCAAACGTATAAGTGAACTTGCAGAAAAATATGCAAAAGGCAAATTGAAATTCACCTCCAGACAGGACATTCAATTTCAAAGTGTTGATTTGAAAGATGCCTATCCAATAATAAATTCTTTGATAGAAGTAGGCATAATAACAAAGGGCACTGGTGGAAATACCGTTCGAAATGTGGAGTGTTCCCCTCTTTCAGGTGTTTCAACAGACGACGTCTTTGACGTAACCCCCTATGTAAAAGCAGCCACCAATTACCTCATAAAAGATCCAACCACCATGAACATGCCCAGAAAATACAAGATAGCCTTCTCCAATAGTCCAGAAGATACGGGCAATGCAACCATATCCGATCTGGGATTCATTGCAAAAATAGTAGATGGCAGGAGGGGCTTTGAGGTATATGGGGCCGGAGGATTTGGCGGAAGTCCGAGAGTTGCTTTAAAGCTTAAGGATTTCATACCAGCAGATGAAATACTATACTATATACAGGGCCTTAAAAATGTATTTGAAGTCGAAGGAGACAGAACCAATAAAAATAAGGCCAGAATAAGGTTCATACTCATGAGACTGGGTGAAAAAAAATTTGTTGAAGAATTAAGTTCAGAGATAAACAAACTAAAGGAAAAAGGCGGTCTCAACATACAGGTGGATGAAAATGAATTTATACTACACCCTGATGCCAAGATTGTCCGGGACGTAAAGGTGGATGAAAAGCCTAAAAATGTACTGTTTCCGCAAAAACAGGAAGGCTACTATTCCGTCTATGTTCATCCTCAAAGCGGAAATTTAAAAGTTGAAAGCTTAAATAAAGTACTTGCTTTCATAGAAAATTTGAATTATAAAACATCCATCAGGGTTACAAACACCCAGGGATTTTTTATAAGAGATTTAAAGAAAAAAGATGCTGAAGCTCTTATAGAAATAACAGGCAGCTTTACTTCCATATACAACATAGATAACTCTGTAACCTGCGTGGGTGCTTCCACTTGCCAGCTTGGATTATGTCTTTCACAAAATCTGTTAAAAGCCATAAAGAAAGAATTTGAAGGTACATCACCTGAAATAAAAGCTGCCCTTCCAAGACTGTTTATATCAGGATGCCCAAATTCCTGTGCTCAGCACGAAAAAGGAGCCCTTGGCCTTCACGGCAGAGCCAGACGAACAAAAAACGGCCTGGTTCCAATGTACTCCATATCCTTTGGAGGAAAAATAGGATCAAATGTAGCCAGAATGGGAGATACCTATGGAGATGTACCTGCAAAGAAAGTTCCCCTGTTCATCCATGAACTTGCAGAACTAAAAATTAATTCCGGATATGAAGATTTTTATGATTTTCTGGATAACAGGTCATCGGATATAAAAACTCTTATGAGCAAGTACACCGATGTGGATAAATTTGTAGAAGATCCCGATATTTACTTTGATTTTGGAGCCTGCGAGAGATTTTCATTAAAGGGCAGAGGGCCTGGAGAATGCAGTTCCGGTGTAATGGATGTTATAAAACTGGATTTGTCAAATGCCAAATCCTCACTTGAGAAGTACAAAGACACAAAACAAAATTCCGATCTGTATTCCTCTGCACTGTCCTCGGCAAGAACCCTTCTGGTACTCAGAGGAGTGGATTCAAACAAAGACAGAGAGATATTTGAGGAATTCAACAAGAATTTTGTAGAGACAGGTTATGTAAAACCCTCAATTAAAAAGCTTTTTGAAGATCTCATAGACTACAAAATAGACGGTACAAATGATATATCCAGCAAAGCTTCAGAAGTAGAATACCTGTACAACAAAGTGGATGCAATGTATAGATCCTTAAACGGAAAATTGGAAATAACCCTTCCAAAAGAAGAGAATACGCAGTCAAAATCCTATAATGAAGACAATGGTGAAGTGAACGACCATGATAAAATTGGAGACCTTAAAATTGTGGATTTAAGAGGAGTAAAATGCCCTATAAATTTTGTAAAGGTGAAAATAGAACTTTCTAAAGTAAAATCCGGACAAAAGCTGGGATTTTATTTGGATGACGGCGATCCTATAAACAATGTTCCCCAAAGTGTAAAAAACGAGGGACACAAGGTAATCTTTAAAGATACAAACTATGATGGTTACAATCTATTGGTGATACAAAAAAAATAACATGAAGTCAATGGAGGGTGGTATGCTTGTCACACACCATCCTTCAAATAAATTACTGGGAGTGAAACAATGAAATTCAATACAAAACTCATACATGGAAATTTTAATATAGATTATACTGGAGCCACCAATACCCCCATCTACCTTTCAAATGCATATGCTCATAAAAGTGCAGAAAATCTAGAGGATATATTCACTGGAAAATCCATGGGCTATGCCTACACCAGGATATCCAACCCTACCGTCATATCTTTTGAAAGAAGAATGGCCAGCATAGAAGACGGACTAAGTGCAACATCTGCAGCATCGGGCATGAGCGCCATCTACCTTGCAATTATGAACGTATTGGAACCCGGAAACGAGATAATTGCTTCCTGTGGTCTCTATGGCGGCAGCTATACCTTGATAAGAAATTTAAAATCCTTTGGAATAAAGATAAAATTTTTAGAAGAATTAAACAAAGAATCCCTGGAACTGGCCATAAATGAAAATACCAGATTGGTTTTTGCAGAGACTATAGGGAATCCCAAGCTGAATGTTCTTGACATAGACCCTGTTTCAAAGATCTGCAAGCTGCACAATATTATTCTGATGATTGATTCAACCATGACAACTCCATATCTCATAAAACCTCTGCAGCATGGAGCAGATGTGGTAATACACTCCACATCCAAATACATAAACGGAACCTCCAACTCCATAGGTGGAATTATAATAGATGGTGGAAGCAGCAAATATTCTGACTCAAAATATAACAATTTTGAGCCTTATATAAAGAAATTCGGCAATATGTCCTTTACAGCCAAACTCAAAGATACAATAGGAAGAGATATAGGTCCTGCCATGTCACCCTTTAACGCATTTTTAAATCTTACAGGGGTGGAGACACTGGCTCTCAGAATGAAAGAACACTGTAAAAGTGCACTTACAGTGGCCAAGTATCTGGACTCTAACAAAAAAGTTTCAGAAGTAAACTATCCCGGCCTGGAAAGCTCCAAATACCATGACCTGATTAGAAAATATTATAAAAACGGAGCTGGTGGTATTTTAACTTTCAGACTGGGAACCAAAAAGAAGGCTTTTAATTTCTTAAACAGCCTGAAACTCATATTAAACCTTACAAATATAGGCGACACCAAATCCATAATAATTCATCCTTCTTCCACTATATGTTCCAATAATACAGAAGAAGAAAAAATACAAATGGGGATATATGATGATCTGCTAAGATTATCCGTGGGAATAGAGGATGTGGAAGACATAATAGAAGATATGGAGCAGGCTCTAGAAAATGTCTGAAAAGTTTTAATCAGGAGAATGTACTTTTGAATATTTAAGGAACCCACTATCTATGTTCAATTTTATAGCTCCCGTTTCATTTAAATACTCTACATAGGACTCAAGCATTTTCTTCATAATAGCATATTTGTATTTACTGTTTACATGCAGTGTAAATTCTTTTATAACAGCATTCATTATGTTTTCCATCGTCATAGAGTCCTCTATGGCATTATATATCTTTCTTGCTCTATTTCTATAAAAATGTATATTATCTGTTATAAGTTTTGTAATATCATCAAAAATACCTTTATGAGCCACTATATACTTACTACAGCTTAAATCATAGAGCTTTTTTTTGCTCTTTAAATCCTCTGTAAGTATATAGGCATAAGGCATCTTGGCTCCCTTCATAACTTCATAGCTTATGAGAGCATCTCCAAGATATGCAACATTGTCGGGAGTTACAATGCACATATGTGCAGGGCTGTGTCCTGGTGTATGAATAAGCTTAAATTCAATACCACCTACATTTATTCTGTCCTCATCATTTAAAATCAAAATATCAGTTTTACAGATCATACTGCCAAAATGCTCTTTGACTTCTGACAGCGTCTGGCTGTTGTAATAAAGTTTCAAATTTATTGCAGAACTGCAGATAAGACCCTCGTAAGCTGGCATGGCAATAACACATCCATATTTCTCCTTAAGATACGAATTATTCCCCACATGATCTATATGTGCGTGGGTGCATATTATTCCCTTAACCTTAAAGCCGTTCTCTTGAAGGATTCCATCTATTCCCTTTCTCTCTCCCTCTGCCCATCCTGTATCCAACATGATAATCTCCTTATCACTGATTTTATAAAAAGGTATATAAGTCATTCCCGTATCAATGCAAAACGTATTGTCTTTTACTCTTTTTACTTTCATAATTTATCTTTAGTAAACTTTACTAAAGCCCAATCCACCTCTTTTATAGCATTTTAATAAAATTCTTTGCAAATTACAGTTTTTCATCAATGTAAAAATTATAACATCAATAAACTCAGAAAGCTATAAAATATATTTTTATATAGAGATATTTAT
>NZ_FXYI02000194.1:0-6363 GCF_900184915.1 Clostridium sp. HV4-5-A1G
ATTTTTTTTTTAATGATAGGGCGACCACCTAGATCTACACTTCTAGCTTCGTCGGCATCGTCATATGTTTATAAGAGACAGATATAATATATGGTAAAAATGAATAATAAAATGACTAACGAAAAAAAAAGGAAGATTATTACACTTATAGAATAATAATTAAGGTAAACATTTTATTCTATAGATTACAAGGGTATTACATAAAAAATAACAGAAGGGGGGTAAAAATGTCTGGCTCGGACTATGCATATTTGCATATGCTAAAGTTTAGTGTACTAAACTTTAGTCATATAACATTAAGGCTATTATATGTTATATGGTAAATTAAAGTTAAAATTATGTTTTAACGCTAAAATTATGTTAGAAGTTTTATAGTGTAATTTTAGTAGAGCTTTGGATAATTCATGAATTTAGAATTTCAAATTAAAATCGATAAACTCATAGTGAGTATAAAAGGAGAATTAGATCATCATAGTGCAGAGGAAGTTAGAATTAAAATTGATGATAGATTGGACAGGGATGGATTGAACAAACTTATAATGGATTTTTCAGGAGTAAGTTTTATGGACAGTTCTGGAATAGGGGTGGTTATTGGAAGGTATAAAAAACTAAATTTAAAGAACGGTTCCATGTGTATTGCAGGAGCAACTGATTTGGTAAAGAGAGTATTTGAACTTTCAGGATTGTTTAAAATTATAAAGCTTTATGATAATGTTGAGGAAGCAATTGAGAATATTTAATGGGGGGATAAATATTATGTACGATAACAGTATGAAAATAGAGTTTATTAGTAAATCACAAAATGAAAGTTTTGCCAGAGTAGCAGTAGCAGCGTTTGTGTCTCAGTTAGATCCTACTATAGAAGAATTAACGGATGTTAAAACTGCAGTTTCGGAGGCTGTTACGAACTCTATTATTCATGGTTATGAAAATAAGGAAGGAATAGTTAAAATTGAGGCTTTTATTAAAAACAGAGAACTTACTTTAACTGTGGAAGATACGGGAGTGGGAATAGAGGACATAGATTTAGCGAGACAGCCGCTTTATACATCTAGACCTGATCTTGAAAGATCAGGAATGGGATTTACTGTAATGGAGACTTTTATGGATTCGCTTAAAGTGGAATCTAAAAAAAATAAAGGGACAAGATTGATAATGAAAAAAGTTTTTAATTCATTAAGTTAGGTGAATGATATGGATGAAGAAGCAGTAAAAAAATTAAAGTGTAGTTATGAAGATAACTTGGACTTAATTAAATATGCAAAGCAAGGGGATAAAGATGCCTTAAATAAATTGGTAAAATTGAATTTGCCATTGGTATCAACTATAAGCAAAAAATTTTTAAATAGAGGATACGAGTATGAGGATATATTTCAAATAGGATGTATGGGACTCATGAAGGCAATAAATAACTTTGATCCAGGTTACAATGTAAAGTTTTCTACATATGCTGTACCAATGATATTAGGAGAAATAAAGAGATTTTTAAGAGACGATGGAATGATAAAAGTGAGTAGAAGTGTAAAAAATACAGCTAAAAAACTTCATTATGATAGAGAGGCATTGACAAAAAAGTTGAATAGAGAACCTACTGTGGAAGAGCTGGCTGAATACTCTGGTGTTGAAGTTGAAGATCTGATATTTGCTACGGAGTCTGTTACCAGTTTGCAGTATCTCTATGATACTATACACCAGGATGATGGCTCCCCGGTTCTCTTAATAGATAAAATAAGTAATAATCCAAATGAAGACGTAGAAATGATAGATAGAATTGCACTTAAAGAGGCACTTAAAGATTTAGATGTAAAATCACGACAGATTATAATGCTTAGATATTTTAAAGATAAAACTCAGGTTCAGGTAGCTAAAATGTTGGGTATAAATCAGGTACAGGTTTCTAGAATAGAAAAGAAAGTGTTAAAGAACATGAGAAAAATATTAGGTGGATAGCTGAAAATAAATATCAAAGTACAAAGTTTAAATCTTCATTAATTGTACATTGCGAATTGTCTAAACTTGTACTTTGATATTTTATTCTAATTATTTGTATCTGGTGTTTTAGGAGGTATATCTCCAGGATTTTTAACATTTTCACCATCGTTTGTATCATCTTCTGAACTGCCGTCAGAATTATTCTGACCCCTGTTTAAATTGGTGTCATCTTTTTTTGTATTTCCAGTATTGGTGTCATCTGTGGACTTATTGTTATTTGTCTTATCTTTGTGTTTTGTAAAATAGTCAAAAATGTTCCAGGAGCGATGCATGTCGCATTTTTCAGTTGGAACTGTACCTGATATAAAAAATTCAGTATAGACTTTACTTCCTTCAGGATCTGTATAACAGGCTGAAACAGGTAACTTCCCTGATTCGGAACAAATTGACTGGGCCACTACTCCGGAAGGCATTTTAATATCTTTTACAGGTAAATTCTTATGAAGAGGAGACATTATATTTGCCCAGAGTTTTGCCGCAGAGTTGCTGTTGAGGGAACTGTCCAAAACTGTGTTGTCATCATTTCCAATCCAAACTGCAGCGGAATAGTAAGGCGTTAGCCCACAGAACCACAGGTTTTTGCTGTCGCTGGAAGTTCCAGTTTTACCTCTTACAGGCATATTTCCTATATTTGCACTAGGAGCAGTACCTTCAGCACTGACCGGACCTTTGAGCATATCATACATTATATATGCTGCCTGGGGAGAAAGAACTTTTTTTGTCTTGGTTTTATTCTCCAGTAGAATTTTTCCATTTCTATCCTCAACTTTAGTGTAGAGTTTTGGTGAAGTATATGTGCCTGAATTTCCAAACACCCCGTAAGCGGCAGACATTATCAATGTATTTACACCATGATGGAGTTCTCCGAGGGACAGTGCAGCTATACTACTTCTATCATCATTGTCTAGAGTAATTCCAAATTTTTCTGCATAATCGGCAGCGGTATTTAATCCCAATTTGTCTTCAAGTTTTACTGCAACTAGATTTATAGAATGAGTTATAGCTGTCCTCAAGGTCATATTTCCACCTATGTAGGTATCATCTTTAGGCTGATAGGGTTCTCCGTTGGTGGTATATTTGTAAGAAACTTCATCTGATAATGGAGAATCTTCAAAAATACTGGCTGCTGTAAATTTTTTAGAGTCTATGGCAGGACCGTATACAGTTAATGGTTTTATACTGGAACCAGAAGGTCTCAAATAATTTTCCGATGCAGCTCGGTTAAAGGATCTTGCAGGCTGTGTGCCCCTTCCACCTACCAATGCTTTGACTTCTCCAGAATGATAGTCCATGACTACAGCAGAAGCCTGAGGCTGTACAATTCCGTTTTTATCCAATGATGAAGCTTGTAAAACACTGCTGTTATCCAAAGTATTTTGAGTTTCTTGCTGTAAATTTTTATTCATTGTAGTATGTATTTTTAAACCATCGTACATAAGTAAATTTTCTATTTCGTCATCACTATAATGGTATTGTGCTTTTAAGTCTTTTTTTACCGAATTGATTACCGATACTGTAAACCATTCATTATTGTAACCATTGCTTACAGTAGGCTGTGGATTAATATTCAATTTACCTGTAGAAATGTCATTTATTGCTGAAGTATATTGAGGTTGAGATATATATCCATTTTCATACATTTTTTTTATTACGGTGGCAGTTCTATTTAAATATATAGATGGATTTTTTCGTGAGGCTGGAGAATAAGGATAATATACGGATGGACTTTGAGGCATACCTGCAATAAAAGCGCATTGAATTAAATTCAAATCTTTTGCAGGCTTTCCAAAATACTGTTTGGAAGCAGCTTCAACACCTAAGGCTCTTCCGCCTAAAAAAATTGTATTCATATATGCTTCTAGTATTTGATCTTTACTTAATTTTTGTTCAAGCTGCAGAGAAAGATATATCTCCTGTAATTTTCGTTTGTAAGATACTTCTGGTGACAAAAATATGCTTCTCACCAGCTGCTGTGTTATTGTAGATGCACCTTGAATATTTGATTCTTTTATAAATTTGCTTTTAATATCTATGAATATTACCCCGATAAGTCTTTTTAAATCTATGCCCTTATGGGTATAAAACCGTTCATCTTCTATGCTGACGAAAGCATTTTTCAAATTTTGGGGCATACTGCTAAATGGAATTACTGTTCTCTGTTGAGGAGTGACCACTGCATCCATTAGCTCATCCTTATCATCATATAGAACAGAAGGTTCGCTTAAATTTAATATTTGATTTACATCTAATTTAGGGGAGTTTTTTATAATTGCAAGGGATATACCCATTAAGACTATAAATGCTATTATTAACAGACCAGATAAAATGATAGCTACTTTTTTAAAAGTCTTGGTTTGGGTTTTTTTATGTCTTTTAACCATAATTGTCCTCCTTGTTTTAACCTTTACATTTAAATTATTATAACATAAATTAAAGTGTTAATGAAACATATAAATTTTTAGGTAAATAAAGAATCATTTATTGTCATATATTATGGTATATGATTATAAGGGTGTGATGGATATAAGAAGATTTCATGTTACTGATAATAGAGTGAAAATCCTATTTATAATAGGGTGTACATTGATGATCTTAGGACTGTTTATTTATTTTGTGAATGCAGAAATAAGTCCAGCAATTGTGAAAGCTACTGATGTGCAAGCTAGAACTATAATTACTGAAACCATAAATTCGGTAATTATAGAAGAGTATTCAAAACAATTTGATTACAAAAATATTATAGATGTAGAAAAAGATAATCAGGGGAATATAAATATGATAAGGACAGATACGTTAAAGATGAATAAAATAGCTTGTGATGTGGCTATTAAGTGTCAGCAAAGACTAAAGAAGATAGGAAAAGTTGGATTAAAAGTTCCTTTGGGATATATAATGAAAAATAATTTACTGGTATTTTTAGGGCCTAATATAACTGTCAAAATGCAGCCTGTAGGGTATATAGAAACCAAATATATATCTAGTTTTGAAAGTGTGGGCATAAACCAATCAAGACATAAAATATATGTTGAAGTAAACACGAATATGAAAATTATAATTCCCCTTGGAACTGAAGATATAAAAGTAAAAAATGAAGTACCCATATCGGATACTATTGTATTAGGTAAGGTCCCGGAAACTGCTATAAATTTAGGAATTGATAAATCAGGGTTTAAAATTTCAAATTAATTGTAAAAGATTAATAGGGGAAATAACAGAAGATTTCCCCTAAAATCATCTATGAATATAATTAGTCCCAGTTAAATATGTAAGGTATATTTCTATAATAATCTCCATAATTAAGACCATAGCCTGCTACAAATACATCAGGAATTTTAAAACAGTAAAAATCCGGTTCCAGGGAAATTTTTCGTCTTTCAGGTTTATCCAATAACACACAGGATTTTATGCTGGAAGCACCTCGCGATTTTATATAATTTATAACAAAATCCATAGTTATACCTGTATCTATTATGTCATCTACAATCAATACATCATATCCGTGAATATCATCCAATATATCATTTAATATATTTACTTTTCCCGATGACGTTTCGGAATTTTTATAACTTGAAGTTGTCATAAAACCTATTTTTAGTGGAAGATCTATTTCCCTCACTAAATCTGATGTAAATATAAAACTTCCTCTTAAAAGAGATAATACATATAAATTTTTATTTTTGTATTCTTGATTTAACAATTTCCCCAATTCTTTTATTTTTTTTGCAATTTCTTCTTTAGTTATCAGTATATTTTTTGATTTATTTTCCATTACAAACCTCCAATGATATATTATAAAACATGGTCTCAAATTTACATTATTAATATTAACAACATTTTTACGAATTTTCAATACTAGGTACTCTTTAATAATTAATTTTTAACTGTGCTCAAGAATTGCTTGATTGGGGAGAAGTTTATACAACTGCATCAGTATAGAAAAAAAGTATATGATAAAGCTAAAAAATTTATAATTAAATGATAGCATGTATTATAGAATAGTACATATTGACTTAAAAAATTGACTGTGCCATAATTATAGTATAATTTATATTACGTAGGAGGAATTACGATGGATAAATATGTTTGTACTGCTTGTGGTTATGTTTATGATCCTAAAGTAGGGGATCCTGATTCTGGAATTAAGCCAGGAACTGCTTTTAAAGATTTACCTGAAGATTGGGTATGTCCACTTTGTGGTGTGCCAAAAAGCGATTTTGAAAAAGAAAAATAATTGGTATGTTGAGATAATAATGCTAAGTAATGTAAAAAAGGTATCTGAAGATATAGTACTCTTAAAGTGTTATATCTTCAGATACTTTTTGTTATTATAAATATTTATTTATGCAGCTAAAATTTAATAGAGTATTATAT
>NZ_FXYI02000195.1:0-6352 GCF_900184915.1 Clostridium sp. HV4-5-A1G
ATATAGTATATATAACTACTATGGTTAAAATATATTATATTTTTGTAATTTTCATGTGATACGTTATTTCTGTGCTGGTTGAAAATGCAGTTGCATTTAAGTTTAAAGTACCCTTCAACCGTAAGCACCATTTCAATAATTATCATTATTTAAATGATTTTAAATTTGTTTTTTAATTAACACTCAAATGTCTGATATATATAGAAAGTTCAAATCGAATATTCGTATATCCATCAAACGTAATTAATTGAGGATTAGGTTTGGGTATTACTTCAACTTCACATCTTCTATTTAATTTCTTATGTTCCGTTCTTATTTCCTTTATTTTACTTTCTAAATCCTCTAATTTACTTGTATTATAAACTATGGTAGCATTTGGAAAATCATACATTATACTCATCCTTTCAAATAATCATTCTTATTTTCGCTAAGGTTATTTCCTTAGACCACTTATAAGTATATATGGTTTCCATTACAGCTTAGTGTCATATTTATTAACTGTTTGTAATAAATTTTACCATCCTATGAACAAAATAAAAATAATTACCAATTAGGTCGGGAATTTTTATTTTAAAAAGGAAATATGACAGTCTATAAAGGACTGCCATACCGCACTATCAGTGCATTGTCAAGCTAGCTGACCTGGTCTTTGACCCCACACTCGCCTGCTGGAATTTTCACTACCCGGATTTATCCTCTCATTACTAACCCTCTCGCGTTTACAGCGGCAGGACTTACTTCTAAGCCGCACCATGCTCATTAAATATCTTATTTAACTTACGTGGATCGTTTTGCCTGCGACTGGCATCGACTTTCAACCACAGACCTAGCTCAACTATTAAAATTATACCCTACTTTTCGCTCCAGTCAATATATTAATTTTTTTTGCTCCATTTTTCAAAAGTTCAGAACCACAGCAAAAAGCAGTGGCTCCAGTAGTTAAAACATCATCTACCAACAAAACACTTTTGCCTTTAATACAACAGCTATTGTAAACTTTAAAACTTCCATATATGTTGTTCCATCTTTCTTCCCTGCTCAATCCTATTTGATCCATAGTATCTTTAGTCTTAGTTAAACAATGCACAACAGGTTTCCTAAAATGTTTTCCCAAAGTTCTCGCTAAATATTCACCCTGATTATATCCTCTCTTTTTAAAAGACTTCCTTGTCATGGGAACATATGTCAGCACATCAAAATGTATATTGTTGTTGCATATTGTATCTTTCATATAAGATGCTATTATATCCCCCGACTTAAAAGAATTCTTATATTTTAATTTTATTATAAGTTCCATCATGGCACCTGAATAATATGAACTGCTGTAACAGTTAAATTGACAGTTGTTGCTTTCAATTTGAAATCTATCCCTGCAAATTTTTATATTATCCTTACAAGTCCTACATATATTTTCACCGTCATATATATCCTTCTTGCAGAGTACACATTTCTCATCATTACAGTATATCAATCCCAATACACAATCCCACAAAAAAGCTAAATTTTCAACAAACCCATATCCCATGCTTCTCTGTTAAAGTTCCTGGTTATATCTCCGGCTTTTTCCATATCTTTCGTTTCTAAATTGGCTACCAATATAACCTCTCCCTTTACGTTCCTTCCACCTCTTTTCATACTCCCACATAAATAAACAAATTCTTTGTAGTTAAAATCCATATTATCAGCAAAATATACCATTATATTTGAATTTTTGCCATTAGATATAATCTGCTTGAAACTATCAGTTATCAATATTGAATCCTTCATTTCAAAAAATTTGCTCACAGATTTTTTACAGGATTCCTCTTTTTTGGTATAGCACAAGATATTTTTACATAAATTTTTACAATAATTATGTGTATAAGAATAAACGTTTGCTGCTTTAAATTCATCCGGAACATATATTATTGCTTTCTTACCTTCACTTAAAGACCATTTCAAATAGTCATATACTACAAATGGTATGTTCTTATTCATATCAAATCTAGTGAGTATAGTTCTAGGTTCTACTATAGGGCCTTCCCTCCCAATGGGGAAAAACAATTCTCTGCTATTTTCAAATATATTTTCTATGGAATATACAATCGCTTTACCCTGTTTATAAGTAAGTCTATCAATTAAATTAACTACCTCATATTTGTTGTATATCGAAAAGCTATTTATATCATCGTATATTACCAGCTGAAATTTCTTTTCTAATTTAAGCGCACTATGAAAACTACATACTTCAAGTAAACAATTCATATCGTTTCCTTCTTTTTTTATGTAGGCATAATTCCTAAAATCCGTATATTTTTTTACATTTTTTATTATACTAACTGTATTAGGTTTCTCATCCGTAATATAAATTACATTTTTATTTTGTCTAACATAGGTTATAATAATATCTATAAAAAACTCGGAAGAATTGTATGGAACAGAAATAATGCTTAGAAAATGTTCTCCAGACCCATTCCATTTCACTATTTCACTCTTTATTTGCTCCATTTTACTTATAAAATTCGTACTATTCCAAAGTAACATCCGTTTCACTCTCCATTATATCCATTATTCTGTATTTTAATAACGAATACCTTTCAAAACTTCTATTGTTATTTATCATAAAACTTAAAGCCCTTAAATCTCCTACCAATACCACCATCTGCTTTGCTCTAGTTATGGCAGTATACAATAAATTCCTGTTCATCAGCAAAGGAGGCCCCATAAATATTGGAAGAACAATTACCGGAAATTCGCTGCCTTGACTTTTATGTATAGTTATTGCATAAGACAAATCCAATTCATCTAAGTGCATACTATCATATACGACCCTTTTGTCCTCATCAAATACAACAGTCAATGTATTTTTTTCCTCATCTATGCACTCGATATATCCAAAATCGCCATTAAAAATTCCTATACCTTCTTCTGGATTTTGTTCTGAAATTCCAGTCCATTTCAAAGTATAATCATTTTTAATCTGCATTACCTTGTCACCCACTCTAAAGACAGTATTCCCAATTTTCTTTTCCTTCTTTTCCGAAGATTTTGGATTTAACACTTCCTGAAGTCTTGAATTTAAGTTGGATACTCCCAAAATCCCCTTCCTCATTGGAGACAATATCTGAATATGCTGCATTTTATTCCACTTTTTATTGAAATTTGGCAATCTTCTATCGATCAATCCCATGAGTATATCCATTATAGCAGAGGGTTCTCTACATTTTATAAAATAGAAATCCTTTAGTTTTCTGTTTAAAATAGGCATTTCCCCTGAATTTATCTTATGTGCATTCACTATGATCATGCTTTCCCTGGATTGTCTGAATATCTCCTTTAATCTAACTACCTTAATACAGCCACTATCAATAAAATCTCTGAGTACATTCCCCGGTCCCACTGAGGGCAGCTGCTGGGCATCTCCTACTATTACAAGTCTGGTTCCAACTGAAATAGCCTTTAATAAATTATTCATAAGCATTATGTCTATCATAGAAGCCTCATCTATAATTACCACATCACATTGAAGAGGTGACTCTTCTCCTCTAGAGAAAAACATGGATTCCTCATCATTTTCTACTCCCATATCAAGCAGCCTGTGTATAGTTTTTGCCTCTCTTTTAGTAGCCTCTGACATTCTTTTTGCTGCTCTCCCAGTAGGTGCACCCATAAGGACTTTATAATTTGCCTTCTCAAACAACTGAATTATACAATTTATAATTGTGGTTTTTCCCGTACCAGGCCCTCCTGTTATTATTTCTACACCATTTTTTACCGCTCCTTCAATAGCTTCTTTTTGAGAAGGTGCAAATTCAATGTGATTTACATTCTCAAAATTTTCAATCTCCTTATTTACATCAAAGCCTATATTCTCATAATTTGAAAAAGCTAGGGTTAAAATCTTTTTGGTTACACTCAATTCGCAATAGTAATATGCCATCGGAAACACACATAGTTTATCCTCATATTTTTCTAATTTTATTTTGCCATTTATTGAGTTCTCATATATATTCTTTTCTAATTCTTCTTCAGTTACTCCAAGTATATCTTTACCTTCCTTTATAAGTCTGTCTATGGGCATATAAGTATTTCCTAAACTACAAAACTGATTTACTACATACCTTATTCCGCTCTGTATCCTAAAATCAGAATTCTTTTCTATTCCAAGACTAGCAGCTATTCTATCGGCCGTTTTAAATCCTATCCCACCTATTTCTTCCGTAAGTATATAGGGATTTTCTTTTACCTTACGCACAGAATCACTTCCAAATTTCTTGTGTATTTTTACACACTGATTTGGAGTTACCCCATAAGTTTGTAAAAATATCATTATGTTCCTTATCTCATTTTGCCTGGAATAAGACTCTGCTATTAGAGCTATTTTTTTCTCTCCTATACCTTCTATTTCCCTTAGTCTATCTATGTTATCATCTAATACATGAAGAGTATCTTCTCCAAATTTCTTGACTATTTTTCTTGCAGTGACAGGTCCTATGCCCGATATTATTCCTGAAGCTAAATATCTTTCTATACCAGTAATAGTATTAGGCACTATTTCTTCAGAAACTTTAACTTTAAACTGACGCCCGAACTGAGGATGCAGTACCCATTCCCCCATGACCTTTAAATTCTTTCCCTCAGTTATATAGGGTATACAGCCTACTATAGTTACTATGTTCTCTCCTTCTTTCATTTTAGCAACTACATATCCATTGTCCTTATTTTGAAATATTACATCTTCTATAGTTCCCTGTAAATCCTGCATAGAATCTCTCCCATTTCAATATAACATATCATTTGAGTATAATTATAACACATCAATCCAATTTTAAAAAAGCTCTGTATAATTTATCATATACAAAGCTTTTGAATTTCTAAATATATTTTTTTATATCTTCGACTTTATCTAATCTCTCCCAGGGCAAATCTATATCTGTTCTTCCAAAATGTCCATAGGCTGCAACCTGTCTATATATAGGTCTTCTTAAATCCAAATCTCTTATTATAGCAGCAGGTCTCAGATCAAATACCTTTTCCACTATGTCAACTATTTTCTCCTCTGGCATTTTTCCTGTACCAAAAGTATCTATATTTATGGACACAGGCTTTGCTACTCCTATGGCATAAGCAAGTTGTATTTCCAATTTATCTGCCACACCTGCAGCTATCAAATTCTTCGCCACCCATCTTGCAGCATAGGCAGCTGATCTATCCACTTTAGTCGGATCTTTTCCCGAAAATGCTCCGCCGCCATGTCTTCCATATCCACCATAGGTATCCACTATTATCTTTCTTCCTGTAAGTCCTGAATCCCCTTGGGGTCCACCAACTACAAATCTTCCTGTAGGGTTTATAAGATATTTAGTATTTTCATCTAAGAAATCGGATGGTACAATTGGCTTTATGACATTCTCAATTATATCTCTTTCAATCTGTTCTTTAGTTTCCAATTCATCATGTTGGGCAGATACAACTATAGTGTCAACTCTAATGGGTTTATCGCCCTCATATTCTATAGTAACCTGAGTTTTACCATCCGGTCTTAAATAGTTCAAGATACCATCTTTTCTGACCTGAGAAAGCCTTTTTGCCAGTTTATGAGCTAGGCTTATTGGCATAGGCATGTATTCAGGAGTTTCATTAGTGGCAAATCCAAACATCATACCTTGATCTCCGGCTCCTATAGCATCTATTTCTTCCATTTGTCCTTTTTTTGCTTCTAAAGACTTATTAACACCAATTGCTATATCTGATGATTGTTCATCTATTGAAGTTATCACAGAACAAGTATCGCAATCAAATCCATATTTAGCCCTGGTATATCCTATTTCCTTTACAGTTTTTCTAACTATTTTGGGAATATCCACATAACACTTAGTCGATATTTCTCCCATAACCAATATCATGCCTGTAGTGGTAGCAGTTTCACAAGCTACTCTTCCATAAGGATCTTGTTCCAATATAGCATCCAGAATAGCATCTGAAATCTGATCACACATTTTATCCGGGTGTCCTTCTGTAACTGATTCAGACGTAAATAATTTTCTCACTTTCAATACCTCCACACTATATAAAAATAAAAACCTCTTCAAGTAAGAAGAGGTTAAATAATTAACTGCTCTCTTATCTTGCAAAGTCAACTTGCAGGAATTGGCACCTTGGCAAAATTTCTACTGGTTGCCGGGTTTCATCGGGCCATTTTCCCTCCACCTCTCTGGATAAGAGCTTTTATTATGAGCTTACAATATTTACAAAAAATCCTTATAAAATAAAAAACACTCCAATAGTGCTTTTTATGGTGGAGGAAGATGGATTCGAACCATCGAAGTCACTGACAACAGATTTACAGTCTGCCCCCTTTGGCCGCTCGGGA
>NZ_FXYI02000196.1:0-6267 GCF_900184915.1 Clostridium sp. HV4-5-A1G
TTACCTCATTTATATATTTACCACTGATTTTAGAATACATCATATATAATAATTCGTCAAGTAGTTATTATTTTAGGTATCGAACCTAAAATAACAAGGACTATTCATATCCAACTTATAGAAAATAGGAGAATTACGCCCTTTTTGTTAAATCACGCTCTTTCAAAAATCATAAAACAAGCCAAAAATATTGACAATAAACTGGATAAATTGTTTTAGAATATATACATCTGAATGCGGAATACTATATCTGAATAATAAGGAGGAGATAATCATGAAGCTAATTGCTATAGGAGATGCTGCACCAAACTTTTCATTAGAAGACAATCACCATCAACTTATAAATTTATCAAATTATAGAGGTAAAAATATACTGCTTTCCTGGCATCCTCTTGCTTGGACACCTATATGTACAGATCAGATGAGATCACTTGAAAACAGCTGGGATAGTTTTCAAAAGTTAAACACGATACCCTTTGGCATAAGTGTCGATGCACAGCCGTCAAAAAAAGTATGGGCAGCTGCACTTGTACTTGAACATCTAAGCATTCTTGCCGATTTCTGGCCCCATGGTAAAGTCACTCAGGATTATGGGCTGTTTGTTGAAAAAGACGGTACATCCCAAAGAGCAAATGTACTAATAGATCAAAATGGCATTGTAACATGGGTTAAAGTATATCCACCAAATCAATTACCTGATATAAATGAAATTTTTGAGATATTATCCAATATGCAGCTGGCTGTAAAATAGTTATTTGCAACAGAATTAATGCTTACGGTGAAATCTTCACAGACATACAGGTGATTTACGTAAGCATTAGATTTTTTCTCCATCAAACAATTATTGAATTCAAAAACATAACTATCAGTGTTACTCAACTAAAACTGCCGTCCCTGATGCAGTTACCATAATCATATTTCCACCTTGTCCCAGCACCTCATAGTCAATATCCACACCAATGACTGCATTGGCTCCAGCTGCAGATGCCCTATCCTCCAATTCCTTCAACGCTTCTTCCCTTGCCTGTATGAGCTCTCCTTCATAAGATTTTGAACGTCCTCCAAAAAAATTGGTAAGCCCTGCAGCAATATCTTTGACAAAATCAACACCGGAAATCACTTCACCAAAAATAATTCCCCTGTATTCCAGGATTTTCTTTCCTTCTATGATGTTTGTAGTCGTAACAATCATTTTTTTCATCTCCTTATTTTAAAATCAGGTATTTATTTTGATTATTTTTAGATTAATTCTCAATAGAGCTGTGTATCAGGATCATAACATATTTTCCCCAAGAAATCCATGTATATTCTCTTTTATTATTCCAATGCACCAATGATAGCCACAAAAAAACTCAAGGTTACTTACCTTGAGTTTTGATATAATCATGTCGTTAACATGAACTTCCACATGTAGCTATTGCTCCCAGTGTCGCATTGTTGATAGCAAGTGTGCCAACGGTAACTGCACTAGTAACAGTTGCAACTACAGTATAGTTACAGCAGTCATCAAAACAGTTGCAATCACAGTCACAAACGAAAAATGAGAATGTCTCGCTGGCAACTAATGCCACCAAGTCAAAAGTTGATGCCGGTCCTACAGGAATGGGGTTAACTTGATTTCCACACTGTTTAAATACTTGGAAACTTACAGTTCCAGTAAAGGCAACAGCTGCAACAAGATTACTGGAAAATTCAAGCTTAACACATGGATCTTTCAATCCCTTGGTATTTAATGTTAAGGACGTAAGGGTAAAAGTAGTACCCAAAACCGTAGCAGCAGGTAACGTAGTTGAATTAGGGCAACTGCATTTTACAATAGTTGTACAATTCGTTTCTTTTTTTATATTATTACATGGATCACAGTTGTCTTTATAAGATCTAGACATATAATTCATAAACAAAATCCTCCTTTTTAAAATAAAGCAAAAGTATTTATAAATGTAATTGACAATTTTGTCATTGGCTTCTACTATAATATATGATGTGGTGAAAAAAAGGTGCTGGTAGTTAGGATTATTTCTCCATTTTCAATATCGATTACAAATCATCTTGAAAATTTAAAAAATAAAAAAGCCAATGTAGAACCATCAGCTTTTTATCCTTAAATTTTATATCCGCAGTTCATTTTTTTATGAATTTTTCTTCAATAATTCAGCTGCAAAATCCTCTGCTGCTTTCATATCATTTTCATTGGGCCTTCCCTTAGCTATACCTCCAAAAATTTTGAATGGTCCGAAAGTATCAAAACCCTTGCAGGCAAAACTTCCGATCACATCAAAACCCTTGCTTTCAAGTATACTCTTGAGTGAATCGTTATAGTTTTCTTTACCCTGTCCACTGGTGGAAAAAACAAATGCCTTTTTATTTTCAACTTTTTCAAAATGTTCCACCAAATTTAATATGCTTTTATGAAACTTGCCATAAAATATTCCGGAACCAAACCCTATCAAATCATACATGTTGAATTGATCTGTATTTACTTCCTCTGCCTTCACTAATTTTCCTTTTAGAATACCGTTAATTCCAAGAGCAATTTTTTCTGTATTCTTATGTTCCGTAGATTTATAGATTATCAAGCTGTTCACTACATGTCAATCCTTTCTTAATTAAAAATTAATTGATAATTTGTAATATCCTAACACTTTTAGGATTCATTACATATTATGTATTAGTATATTATGTAGAGGTGATTTCATGAGCAATATAAAACCTGAAACTTTCGATTTTAAATCAGTTAAAGGCATTACGACAAAGCAGTTAGACGAACATTATAAATTATATCTAGGTTATGTAAACACGCTGAATAAAATCTGGAATACTACCTATATAGCTGCCAACTATGAAGACAGCAATTCAACCTATTCAGCAATGCGAAGTCTTAAGCGCGGTGAAACATATGCCCTGGATGGTGTAAAACTTCACAATCTCTATTTTGAAAACATGACTGGAGGAAGCAACACCCCCCAAGGTCCCATCTTCGATGTCATAAAAAATCAATTTTCTTCTTATAATACTTTTATATCCTATTTTACAAACGTAGGGCTATCCATTAGGGGCTGGGTGGTATTATCAATTGATTCTCTCGATAATAAGCTTCATATAATAGGAAGCGATTCTCATGACAACGGAGCAGTGTGGTTATCATGCCCAATACTTGTGATGGATGTTTATGAACATGCCTATTTCATGGATTTTGGAACAGACAGGAAAAAATATATTTCTACATTTATTCAAAATATAAACTGGAGAGTTCTAAACAACAGATTTAAAAAATATATTTCTTCAATGCAGTCTATGAATATACAACCCTTCAGACATTGTCCCTTTAGATATTTTTAAAAAATTCTATAACTAAAAAGTACTTACCCCGCAGTCTTAGAAATTCAGTTTCATATAATAATTCTATGGCAAATTTAATATCTGTTCTTTATTTTCCTTATACTTAACAATTTTTGTTTTACTTTCTCTTCGAAACCCTCATCAGATGGAAAATAATACTGTCTATTCTTTAAATTATCCGGCAGACACTGCATGTCTGTCGTTTTTTCCTTAAAATCATGGGCATATTTATAACCTTTTCCATATCCCAAATCATGCATCAGCTTAGTAGGAGCATTTCTGAGATGCAGCGGAACACCCTGGGAAATAGTATCAAGTGCATCTTTTTTGGCACTGTTGTATGCCCTGTAGAGAGAATTTGACTTTGGAGCAGATGACATATAAACCACGGCTTCCGTAAGATTTACACTGCATTCAGGCATTCCTATGAAATGAACTGCATTATATGCGGAAACTGCCACTTCCATGGCCCTTGGATCCGCCATTCCTATATCCTCCGAGGAAAAACGTATTATTCTCCTTGCAACATAAAGCGGATCTTCCCCCGATTCTAGAATTCTAGCCAGCCAGTAGATGGCCGCATCCACATCACTATTTCTCATGGATTTGTGTAGTGCTGAAATAAGATTGTAGTGTTCTTCTCCATTTTTGTCGTATAGCAGTGTTTTTTTGTTTATACACTGCTCAACAGCTTCTTTAGTTACATTGGAGGTACCCACATTGTCAATACAACTCATTATGACAATTTCCAGTACATTCAGGGCACACCTCGCGTCTCCATTTGCGTATATGGCTATGGTTTTAAGCATATCATCTGTGATATTTACTTTTAAATAACCAAAACCTCTTTTATCTTCTATTGCCCTCTTCAACAGGCTGACAATATCTCCTGTATCAAGAGGATGAAGTACAAAAACCCTGCACCTTGAGAGTAGTGCAGAATTTATTTCAAAAGAAGGATTTTCCGTAGTGGCTCCTATGAGTATGATATTTCCCTTTTCCACATGGGGAAGAAAAGCATCTTGCTGTGCCTTATTAAATCTGTGAATTTCATCTACAAAGAGAATTGTCCTGATACCCATTCTTCGATTTTTTTCAGCAGTTGTCATTACTTCCTTTATTTCCTTTATACCTGAAGTGGCAGCACTGAAATTTATAAATCTGGCTTTGGTAATAGAAGCAATTATCCTGGCCAGAGTGGTCTTCCCAACTCCAGGAGGTCCCCAGAATATCATTGAACTTATATTGTCTGTATATATTAGATTCCTGAGTATTTTTCCCTTCCCAAGTATATGCTGCTGTCCAATATATTCTTCCAAACTTCTGGGCCTTATCCTCTCAGCCAGGGGAGAAGATACATTTTTATCAAACATTGAATTCTGTACATAATCCATATTAAACACCTGCATTTTTAATTTTAATATAAATAGCCTCACACATACATTATACCTTAAATTCAATCCACTTTTCTAATATAGTACACAGCATAGATAACCACAGCTGCCCCAAAAACCTGAAGCAGAGTCACTGATTCTCCCAATACAAAAAAGGAAAGCAGCATGGCAGTAGGTATTTCCAGATTTCCTATTATTGAAACCTTTAAAGCTCCTATATCTTTTATTGCAGCATACAATAGAGTCAGCGGTATTATCCCACAAAACACAGCTAAAATTATAATACATATGACGAGTTTAATGCTAAACTCCCTTTGAAATAGAGCTGCTGGAGAAATAAAAACTATCAGTGACAAAAACGAAAAAACAATCGAATAAAAATTCACAGCAAGTGAATTTAAGCTTTTCATTTTTTTCTCCGAATATATATTCATAAAAGCATAAAATACTGCGGACAAAATCCCAAATACACAGCCTTTCACAGAAAATGAAGCCAATTTATTTACTAATCCCAAAGTTAAAAAACATCCTATAAATGCCATGACAACAGCAAAAATCTTTTTAGAACCAAAACTATTTTTTTCAACTAGAGAAGAGTAAAAAAAAACCATTATAGGATAAGTATAAAGTAATATGGTAACCATAGAAACGTCTAGATAGTTAAATGCCTTATAGTAAAAAACTGTCATGAGCGTATCACCTAGTATTCCCAAAACAGCTGTATGATAAAGTTCCTGTCTATTTATTTTTAAAATATTTTTATCTACAACTGATATGGTAAAAAACATAACCGGAATAGCTACCATGTATTGTAAAGCCAATATACTTATGGAATCCATGCCCTCTGAAAAAGTAATTTTTACTATAATACCACAGCTTCCAAATAATACAGCTGATAATACAGCATATAGGTATCCTTTTCTCATGCAGCATCTCCTTGTATTTAAATTTTCATATAAGATATCCTATTTTTAGTCCATTTCAAGAATTTTTGGAAATCTCTAGTTGAAATAACCAGTGTTGCTGTATTTACATTTGGATGAAACCCCACTCTTTCCGCTTTGAATATATCATTATCAATTATTGCTCTCACGCATTTGTCATCATCATTAATCAGTCCAAAAGGGCTTACAGATCCGGGTTTCAACCCTAAATACTTTCCCAGTCTTTTCTCTGAAGCAAAAGACAGTGGAGTACTTCCTATCTGTTTGGATAATTTTTTTAAATCTGCCTGTTTTGAATCTTCCAAAACTACAAGATAATGAACATTTCCCTTTCTATTCCTGAGAAAAAGATTTTTGGTATGATCACCTGGAATATGTATATCCAAACTATTCACATCTTCTACAGTATAAACTGGCTTATGGGTATACTTCTCATATTCGATACCTATTTCATTTAAAGTATCATATACTTTTTGCTCACCTTCACTAATCATTATAAACGCCTAATTATATTGATAAATATAATAGACTTTCTCACCTTCCCTTCTTTTATCATATAAGATATATTTTAATATTACTTATTATAATAT
>NZ_FXYI02000197.1:0-6210 GCF_900184915.1 Clostridium sp. HV4-5-A1G
ACATATAAAATTATCATTTTAAAATACGATAATATTTTAAAATGATAAAATTGGACAAATAAATGGGACTTTTATGGTTGTCTGCCAAATGCTGTGGTGTTATAATAAATATAACATTTATGTGAATTTTGTTGGTATGAGGGGGAGATATATTGACAGAATTGGAGGATAAAGTCACTAGCATAACTGGTATATTGGTAGAAAATGAAGATGAGTATAAGAATGAAGATGAGTATGAGTACGAGAAGACTATCAGTTATTATTTTTTCAAGAGAGCAGGGGATATATTATTTTCGTTAATTGGAATTATTGTGTTATCCCCTGTTATGTTCATAGTAGCGGCTGCAATCAAATTGGATTCAAAGGGTCCTGCAATATTTTCGCAAGTCAGGATTGGGTTAAATGGAAAGCCTTTTAAAATGTATAAGTTTCGTTCCATGGTAAGTGGTGCTGAGGAACTTTTGGACAAGCTAAAAGATAAAAATGAGATGACAGGGCCCATGTTTAAAATGAAAGAAGATCCACGAGTTACCAGGGTCGGTAGGTTTATAAGAAAAACAAGTCTTGATGAGCTCCCACAGCTTTTCAATGTGATTAAAGGTGAAATGTCACTTGTAGGTCCAAGACCAAATCTTCCAAGGGAAGTTCTCAGATTCACAAAACGTCAGAGAATGAAATTGTTTGTTAAACCTGGACTTACCTGCTACTGGCAGGTAATGGGAAGAAGCAATATTGACTTTGATGACTGGATGAAGCTGGACTTGAAATACATAAAAGACAGAAACACAATACTGGATTTAAAACTTATTTTCAAAACATTTAAAGTGTTTTTTGGTGACGATGGGGCTAGGTGAAATTTGATTGAATGTTAAAACCCTAGAATTTTTGTAAAAAATATTTTAAGACATATTATAGGATGGTTGTTAATATGATGTGTGCACTAATAATGGCAGGTGGAAAAGGTGAAAGGTTCTGGCCTCTTTCTACAGATGAAAAGCCAAAACAGTTTTTAAAACTTTTAGGTAAAAAAACTATGATTCAGATGACTGTGGAAAGGCTTTTGCCTCTTATATCTGCAGATAGGATATTTATAGTAACGGGGAAAAGATATGTACAGATTGTGAAAGAACAACTTCCTAATTTACCAGAAAACAATATAATAGTGGAACCTGTGGGAAGAAATACAGCACCTTGTATAGCACTTTCGGCCTTTTATATAAAAAAACGATGTAATGATGCAGCTATTTTAGTGATTCCTTCAGATCATCTTGTAGTAGACGAAAATAGATTTAGAAATACCATAGCTTATGGGGCTGATTTCATACAAAATAATATTTCTGCAGTAGTTACTTTAGGAATAAAGCCTGACAGACCTGAAACAGGTTATGGATACATTCAATTTACAGTTTCCAATTCACAATGTATATTTAATGAGGCTGCGGTTACAACAGAAGAAGATTTCAATGTTTTCAAGGTTGAAAAATTTGTGGAGAAGCCTGATGTCGATACTGCAAAAAAATATATCAAAGAAGGCAATTTCCTCTGGAATGGCGGAATGTTCATATGGAAATGCAGTACTATATTAAAACTTACAAAAAGATATTTAAACAATACATATGATATTCTAAAAGGTGTGTTTGAAAAAGATGATAAAAATTTCAGCAGACTGCTTGAAGAAAAATATCCGGGGGTAGACAATATTTCCGTGGATTACGGAATAATGGAAAGGACTGAAAACATATATGTTATACCATCGGATTTTGGGTGGGATGATATAGGAACCTGGCACGCAGTTGAGAGGTACAGGGAAAAGGACAATAACAACAACGTATGCATGGGTGATATAAGAAGTCTCGGAAGCAGCAACAATATTGTATATTCCGAGAATAAGCCAATTGTAATTGTCGGGCTTGAAGATGTATTTGTAGTGGAAAGTGACGATATTATTTTTGTCGGAAAAAAAGAAGATATTGAGAGGATTAAAGAGATAAAGAAGAATGTATCTAGGGAGGATATAAGTAAATGAAGAGAGCATTGATAACAGGCATAACAGGTCAGGATGGTTCTTATTTAACAGAATTTTTATTAAGGAAGGGATATGAAGTACATGGAATTATAAGAAGAGCCAGCACTTTTAATACAAAGAGAATAGATCATTTATTTGAAAATCCTGAAATAGGAAATAGAACACTTTTTCTGCATCATGGAGATTTAACGGATTCCAGTAATTTAAATAGGATAATAGAAAAAGTTAAACCAGATGAAATATACAATTTAGCAGCTCAAAGCCATGTGCAGGTTTCTTTTGAAGTTCCAGAATATACAGCAGAAACTGATGGAATTGGAACTCTTAGGATATTAGATGCTATAAAGGAACGAGGATTAAAGTGTAAATTTTATCAAGCGTCTACTTCGGAATTGTTTGGAGGACTGCCTGGCACTGCCCCTCAAAATGAAAAAACACCTTTTTATCCTAAAAGTCCCTATGGAGCGGCAAAGCTTTATTCATATTGGATAACAGTAAATTATAGGGAGGCATATGGCGTATTTGCATGTAATGGCATACTTTTCAACCATGAATCTCCACGGAGAGGAGAAACTTTTGTTACAAGAAAAATAACAAGGGCTGTAGCCAATATTATAGCTGGAAAGCAGGAAAAATTGTCCCTTGGTAATTTAGATGCCAAAAGAGACTGGGGCTTTGCGGGAGATTATGTAAAAGCAATGTGGCTTATACTTCAGTATGAAAAACCTGAGGATTTTGTTATTGCAACAAATGAAACTCATACAGTGAGAGAATTTGTTGAACTTTCATTTAAGGAAGTTGGTATAGAAATCGAATGGAAAGGTACTGGAGTCAATGAAAAAGGTTATGATAAAAGGACAGGAAAATTGTTGGTAGATATAAACCCGAGATATTTTAGACCTGCAGAGGTTGAACTCTTATTAGGAGATTCAAAAAAAGCTGAAAAAGAACTTGGTTGGACTCGAAAAATAGGTTTTAAGAGTTTGGTTAAGATGATGGTGGATTCAGATATGAAAGAAATTGCTGGAATGAGTACAGAACAATTTTTAGAAGCTGCGTTGGCAAAATAACTGGGAGTGATTAATATGGAAAAAGACAGCAAAATTTATGTAGCTGGTCATAAGGGCCTTGTTGGATCGGCTATAGTCAGAAATTTAAAGAAAAAAGGCTATAAAAATATAATTGGCAGAAATCACAGTGAGCTGGATCTGACAGATCAGAGAACGGTTAGAGAATTCTTTAAAGAGGAAAGACCGGAATATGTTTTTCTTGCAGCAGCTCATGTGGGAGGAATAAATGCCAATAATACATCACCTGCGGATTTTATATATATTAATATGGAGATACAGAATAATGTGATAAAGGCAGCTCATGATTTTAAGGTAGAAAAGCTTCTTTTTTTGGGAAGCTCCTGCATATACCCTAAAATGTGTCCCCAGCCTATAAAAGAAGAATATCTGCTTTCAGGATATCTAGAGCCTACAAATGAAGGTTATGCCCTGGCAAAAATAGCAGGCCTTAAAATGTGCCAGTTTTTTAAAAGGCAGTATGGAGATAATTTCATAAGTTGTATGCCGACTAATCTTTATGGACCGAATGATAATTATGATTTAGAGAATTCTCATGTTATGCCTGCTCTTATAAGAAAATTCCATGAAGCCAAAGTTAATAATAAACCAGAAGTGGAAATATGGGGGACAGGGAAGCCTTTAAGGGAGTTCCTTCATGTAGATGATATGGCAGATGCCTGTGTGTTCTTGATGAAAAATTATGATGGAGAGAGACATGTGAATATAGGAACAGGCAAGGAAGTTACTATTAAAGAGCTAGCGGAGTTGATAAAAAAAGTTGTCGGCTTTGCAGGAAAACTCACATTTAATACTGAAAAACCGGATGGAACGCCCAGAAAGCTTTTGGATGTGAGTAAATTGAACTCTTTGGGATGGAAATATAATATTGAATTAGAGGATGGAATTAAGTCATCTTATGAATGGTTTGTGGAAAACTATAAATAGGAGAATTATAATGAGAAAAAAACTTTTGGTGTATGCACATTATTTTTATCCAGATGTAGCCTCTACAGGACAGATACTAACTGAACTATGTGAAGGGCTCCAGAATGATTTTGATATAACAGTTATATGTGTTGTACCTAGTTATAATGGAAAAGTGGATAAGCAATATAGAAAGAAAAGATTATTTAAAGAAAAATATCAAAATATAAATGTAATTAGAGTAAGAGTCCCTGAATTTGATAAAAGAAATAAACTAAGCAGAATTAAAAATATATTGTCTTATTTTTTCAATGCCATATATGCTACTTTTAAAGCAGGGAAGCAGGATGTCATATTTGGCATATCTCAACCTCCTATTTTAGGTGGATTACTGGGTGCTATTGGAAAATTTATTAAAAGAGCTAAGTTTATATACAATATACAGGATTTTAACCCGGAACAGACAGAAGCCATAGGGTATACAAAAAATAAATTTATATTAAATATAGCAAAAGCATTAGACAAAAACAGCTGTAAAAGAGCAAATACCGTTGTCGTCGTTGGCAGGGATATGGTTGAAACTCTTAATAAGAGATTTAAAGGGAAAAATGTTCCTAAATGTGTAGTTATAAATAATTGGATAGATAATAGTAAGGTATATCCTCTAGAGAGCAATCACCCTAAAGTGTCAGAGTTCAAAAGAAAATACAATTTAGAAGACAAATTTGTTTTTATGTATTCTGGAAATATAGGTTTGTATTATGATCTTGAAAATATTATAAAGATTATCGGTAAATTTAAGAATAGAAATGATATAATATTTGCTTTTGTTGGAGATGGTTCTGTTAAACAAAAATTAATTGATTATGTAATCAAAAATCAATTAAAAAATGTAAAATTTATACCATATCAGAAAAAAGAAGATTTAATTTATTCACTCAATGCAGCAGATGTTCATATTGTTACTAATGCAAAAGGTATAAAAGGAATTTCGGTACCAAGCAAAGTTTATGGAGTTATGGCTACGGGAAAAACTATATTGGGAGTTTTAGAAAAAGGATCAGAGGCAAGGATACTTATTGAAGATAATAAGTGTGGAATTTGCTGCAAGCCCGAAGATTATAAGAGTATAGAAGCTGTAATTTCTAGCATAATTGAAAATAAACAGGCCTATGCTGAAATTGGCTTGGGTGCTGTATATGCTGCCAGTGATATATACAGCAGGGATAAGTCTGCGGATAAATATAAAAAATTGATTAATGAATTGATGTAGAGAAAGCTAAATGAAATGAGGAAAAATGTTTAAAAGTAATTATTTTAAAATATTTATGAAATTAAATGGAGTTGATTTTGGTAAAAATCTAAATTTATTTGGTATTCCAGTTATATTTAAAAAGAGTGGATCAGTGTTGAAAATAGGAGATAATTGCAGTATAAAAAGTAGTTTTCTTTCTAATTTGATTGGATTAAGCCAAAGAACCATTATTGTTACAAGAACTGAGGAAGCTGAAATTGAAATTGGAAACAATGTAGGCATATCAGGAGCTACTATTTATGCTAGAAAGGGAATTTTTATTGGAGATAATACTTTAATTGGCGGCAATGTTAAGATATTAGACAATGATTTTCATCCGATAGAACTGGAGGCCAGAAATAGGGATGATAAGAATATGATAAAAAGTAAAGAGATTATAATCGGTAAAAATTGTTTTATAGGATGTAATGCATTGATACTTAAAGGAACCAAAATTGGTGACGGTTCTGTAATTGGAGCAGGAAGTGTGGTTAGTGGGGAATTTGGAAGTAATGTTGTAATAGCTGGTAATCCTGCTAAGGTTATTAAAAAATTTTAATCTAGAGGTAATTATATGAAAAAAAAAAAAAATAGGCATTATAGGACAATTTCCACCACCGATCCATGGATTGTCTAAAGCGATAGATACTTTATATAATTCATACCTTAGTACTAAGTATCAATTAGTAAAGTTTAATATTACAAATAATAAAGAATTTATGAATCGTGTTATTGAAATAATAAAAAGTAATTTAGATGTTTATTATTTAACTATTTCTCAAAGTAAATTTGGGAATATACGTGATTTAATAATATTAAAAATTATTCAAATTAAGAAAAAGAAAATTATAATTCACCTACATGGTGGAGGATTTAAAAATTTATTAGATAATAAT
>NZ_FXYI02000198.1:0-6197 GCF_900184915.1 Clostridium sp. HV4-5-A1G
GGATTTTTTGAACTGTATGGGAGCCCTGTATCCTCTGTAACTGACAATGCATCGATATCAGCCCTAAGTCCAATGACTTTTCCAGTCCCCTTTCCCTTTAAAAGTCCAATAACTCCTGTTCTACCTGTAGTAGCCACAGCTATACCCATTTTTTCAAGTTCACGGGCTATGATTTTTGATGTTCTCACTTCTTCAAAAGATGGCTCCGGATGCATGTGAAAATCCCTTCTGAGATCCACCATCCAGGGTTTAATTTTTTGAGCTTCTTCCATGATGGCCATTTTTATCATCTCCAAACTAGATAATTCTCATTAGAACCTTAAAATTATTTACTATACTCTCTTTATAAGGCATATTATTTAAGGTATCTTAAGGCTATTTTTTTATAAAATTTAATGGCATCCAAATATTTGCTTATTTCTATATATTCATTTGCTTGGTGTGCTATTGATTCTTCACCTGGACCATAAATAAATAATGGAAAATTGGTTTTTAATCCAGAAACAAATGTGGATGCATCTGTATAATATTTTGCTCCTTTAAATTTGTGTTCATAATTAAATAATTCATCTGCTGTAGATTGTGCCAATTCAACGAATGGATCATCCATTGAAGTTTCAACTGCTATTAAGTTATTTAATATTTTTAATTCAAATTTAGCATTGGAATTTTTTTCGATTTCTTTTATTAGGAATTTAATATCTGATATAATTTCTTGATGATTTTGTCCTGGAACTGTACGTATGTCCATTTGCATTTTACATATGTTAGGAACCATATTAGTCCTGATTCCGCCGGAAATAATAGAAATATTTAAAGTTGGCTCTCCAAGCAGGTTGTTTTCCTTATATTTAAATTTAAATCTGTTGTGGAGAATGTTTATTAAAGAATTCATATTTTCAATTGCATTAATTCCCTTATCTGGCATTGAACCATGTGCAGTTTTACCATAAGAAATCACCTCAAGCCATAATGCTCCTTTATGAGAAATAAAAATTTCATTGCTGCTTGGTTCTCCGATTATCATCGCCCCTATATTTTTTAAAATATCATCTTGTATTACTGCTTTTGCTCCAAGGCTATCAACTTCTTCACCTGCAGTAGCAGCTAAAATGAGATCACCTTCTAAAGGGATCCCCTCTTTAGCGATTTCAACCATAGCCATTGTTAAAGCAGCCAGTCCACCTTTCATATCTGATGCTCCACGGCCATAAAGACGTCCGTTTATTTCCTGTACCTCAAAAGGTTTGTATTTCCAGGGAATATCTCCTGGTGGTACTGTGTCCATATGTCCTGAAAATACTAAACTTTTTTTGTTACCATTTCCTTTAAGCTTTGCTATTAAATAAGCACGGTTTTCTTCTATAGGACGTATGGTTGAGGCGATGCCGTTTTCATTTAATTCTTTAGCGATTATTTTGGCAATTTGTTCTTCATTACCAGGAGGATTTACACTATTAGTATTTAAAAGCTCTTTAAGAAACTCAATTTGTTTTTCCATTTATATTCACCTCTTTCTTTTCATGTATTGTGAACGCAATACTAGTGGAAATAAGGCAGGCAACGACAAGAAAGGCAAATGCTATTCCAAACGAACCTCCAGCCATTTGAACTAGAAATCCTATTGCAATTGGTGAAATAAATCCTGCAATTTGACCGGCAAAATTAATAAGTCCGGAGGATGAACCCATTACCTCAGAAGGTAAAATATTCATTGGGAGAGCCCAAATACCGCCAAATGCCATGCAGATGAAGAATCCAGTAAAAGTTAAAAAAGTCATAGCTAATGCTTCATTTGGAGTTATATAAGTTAAGATTAAACAGAGAGCTGTAGATATTAAGGAAATTATAATTACAAAGCGGCGCTTACCGACAAAATATTTATCGGAAAAATAACCTCCTGCAACAGTTCCTATTGTTCCTGCGAAGAAAGGTAGTGATGCAATTATGCCCATCTTTACTAATTTAAAACCACGTGCATTTACTAAATAAGTGGGTATCCAGGAAGAAAACCCCCAAAACACTATGTCAAAAGCGAAAAAAGTAAAAAATATTTTCCATACCACAGGAAGTTTAACAACATCCCTAAAACTTAGTTTATTAGCTGAGCATTCTTCAGGGTCTTTTTCATTGATTATTTTTAATTCCTCAGGGGATATCATATTGCTATCTTCAGGTTTATTTCTTACAAAGTATAAGATTAATGCAACAACTATCATGCCTGGAATAAACAGAAAATAAAATACAGATCGCCAACTGAAGGCTGCCATAATTCCTACTACAAATAAAGGTGCAATTGCAGGACCTAAAGAGTTTGAAGACAGCATAAAAGAATTGGCGGTTGCCCTTTCTTTTTTTGGGAACCAGGTGGAAACGGTTTTCCACGAACCTCCCGGAAAACTGGCCTCACCCAGGCCAAATAGGAATCGAATGATCAACATGCTAAGCAGCGAAGTAGCCATACCAGTAAAGGCAGTAAATGCTGACCACCATGAAACGGCTATAGCCATGACTTTTCTGGCCCCAAATTTATCTGCCAGCATACCCCCTGGGATTTGAAAAAGTGCGTATCCTAAGAAAAATGCACTTATCACAACACCCATTTCAACTGATGTCAAATTAAAATCCTTAGCGATATATGGTATGGCAACAGTCATTACCATTCTGTCCATGTAGCATACAGTCCATGTGATAAATAAAATTAGTAAGATTATATTTCTTTTTTTTGGCATGCTTTTTCCCTTCCTTTAATTCATAATATTCTGGATTTTAGAACGCTAATATTAATATATTAGAATTGAACAGAAAAATGTATTATTTTTTTAGTAGTACATTTCCATTACCTTTATTGACAATCTTATTATTCTTTACTTCAATTTTCCCATTGACTAGTACATATTTTATCCCGTCAGGATAATGAAATGGATCATTAAATGTGGAATTATCAATGATTTTATTTTCATCAAATATTGTGATATCCGCTTTCATCCCCTGCAGTATCATTCCTCTGTCTCTAATTCCATATCTTTGAGCAGGGTATGATGTTATTTTTCTTATAGCTGTAGTTAGAGATATTAAATTTTCTTGTCTTACATATTTACCAAGTATTTTTGGAAATGTGCCATATAATCTTGGGTGTGGTTTGCCGCCATATAGTCCATCTGTTCCAACCATTCCTAATTCGTGTTTTAAAATAGTTTTTACATCATCTTCACACATCATATATACTGCCATTCCAACTGCACCGTCTTCTTTTATTAATAAATCACATACTACATCTATAGGTTCTTTATTCATTTCGTCTGATAGCTGTTTAATGGTTTTCCCTAAGCATTTCTGGCTATTTTTGGATTTCACTGAAGTTATAAGTATTCCGTCCCACCCGCCTAGATTAGCATAATTGTCCCAACCGGCTTTTGAAGTCAGCCCATCCACGGGAGACTCCCCGTTTATCTGCCTATTGACTTTAACCCTGATATCTTTATCTGAAATTCTTGCTTTCATTTTTTCATTTCCCCCATCGAGAACCCATGGAGGCAGAACCTGTCTTAACATGGTACTGCATGAATCATAAGGATATTGATCAAAGGTTATGTCAAATCCCTCTTCTCTAGCTAGCTCAATCATTTTGATAACTTTATCTATGGATTTATGCCAATTATTTTTTCCACCAGCTTTTAAATGGGAAATTTGAAAGGAGACTCCGGTTTCTTTGGTTAGATTAATTACCTCCTGCACTGAATTTATCAAATCATTTCCTTCATTTCTTATGTGTATTCCTACCACACCATTATTTTCAGCAACTATTTTACAGGTTTCTATCAGTTCTCTATTAGTTGCAAATACTGTTGGGACATATATCATACCTAGAGACATACCGAAGGCTCCTGACTTCATAGATTCATCGATAATTTGTACAATTTTTTTTATCTCATCATCATTGGGTTCTCTACTGTCAAAACCCATTACCATAAGCCTTGCGGCTCCGAAAGTTACCAAATATCCAGCATTAATTGACGGTTGCTTTTTTTCAACTTCTTTTAGGTATTGTTCTAACGTATTCCAGTTGAAGTGAATTTCAGGATATTCTCCGAATATTCCATAAATATAATTTCTCCAATTTTCTTTGTCTTCGTTTTTTATTGGGGCAATTCCTATTCCACACTGGCCGTTTATTTCAGTTGTTACACCCTGCATTAATTTCTCTGAGGCCGTTGGTTCACCAAGTATCCTTAGATCTCCATGGGAATGTGCATCGATAAAGCCAGGACAAACAATGAGATCTTCAGCATCAACTATTTCATTTGCATCTTTTTCTGAAATATTTCCTATGTGAGATATAGTATCGCCTATTATGCCTATGTCTGCTTTATACCAGGGATTTCCGCATCCTGATATGATCTTTCCATTTTTTATTACAATATCGTACAATTTATAAACCCTCTTTCTAATAACTTATTTGGTATATCTTATCACTAGCATATAGCATTTACACTGTTCCAATAATATAAAAATAATGGCTGAGTTTTGTACTACTCAGCCATCTCCATTAATTTTAAGGATATGGTTATATTTATTCTTTCTTCAGAATTTCTGAGATCAACATTTAGCAGTTCATTAATTTTATTAAACCTATATTTTATAGTATTATAATGTAAATACATTTTTTCAGAAGTAACCTTAAGGTTCCAATTGTTTTTTATTAAATAGTATAGTGTATTTAGCAAATCTCCATTATTTTTTTTATCGTGATCTATTAATTCCTGTAAATTAGATAAATAAAAATTTTTTGCAGCATTACTTTTATATATTAGCGACAATAATTTATATATACCAAGTTCATCATAAGAAATTACGTTATTACACTTGTATATAATTCGTCCTAATTTTACTGCCATTTTAGCATTTTTATAGCTTATATGAGAATTCATTACTGATGATTCATAATTTCCAATTCCTATAGTAGCTGTAAAATTGGTTTTTTTTAGTATGTTTGCATTTATTTCTCTGCATATTTTTTTTAACTTGTTGGAAAATTTTAATTTATCTTTATATATAGGCTTAATTAATAAGGTAAGGCTATCATTGAATGTAGTATAGGGAACTTCTTTAAAATATTTCTTTAAAATTTTTATTGCAGATTTAAATATGATTAGTTTTGTATTTTCAAGACTATAATTCATTTTTTTGTTCTTTATTTTTAGATAATTCATCTTGAAATTATCTATATCTACAATAATAGATATTATCCCTGCGTCAAAATTCCAATTATAGAGTTTGGATCTATTTTTTACTTCTTCACTTGTTTTTATATTATTTGTTATTAAGTCTCTTACAAATTCATTTCTATATTTTTCTTCTATTTGCATGTTGGATATTTTTTTTTGAATATCGAGTTTTAATACCGTACTTGCGTGTTCTACAACCATTTTATTGTATTCAGACACATATTTATTTTTTATTTTTTCGTTGGATATAATAATATATCCATAATTTTTTTTATATATATTTATTGGATAATGATCATATAACGACAAAATTTTATCTATTTCAAATGATTTAATGTCATTAAAGAATTTGGAAAACTTATCCAAATTTGAATTGACGTATTTTTTATCAAAATATGTATCATAAAATGCAACATCGATTTTCAATATATTTCCCAGGGTATCAACTATTTGTTGTGTGTTACCTCCATTTATAACAAGAGAAGTAAATGATCTATGAATATTTTCGGAATACTTTAGTTTTAGAGCTTGTTGATTTATAATTAAAGAAAGTACAGGATTTATAATGTCTATAAATGCACAATAAGAAGGTATCTGTATTATTGGAAAGGATAGGTTGTCAGCTGTTTTGAGCACTTTATCCGGGAGTGCATCGATAAACCTGTTGAGTTTTATGCCAAATGCAGAAGCACCTGAATTTTCAATTTTAATTATCAATTCTTCAATTTTATTAGGTACATATTTCATCCAGTAACCAGTTGTAATAAAAAATTTGCCGCCCTTTAGCCATTTATACATATCTGGTGCTTCCATGACAGTGACGGATTTAACCCTTCTGTTTGTTCCATCATGTCCTGCTAATATTTTAAAGTCAGAGAAACTTTTAATTTTAAGCATATTTTCAACTGTTATTGACATATAATCTCCCCCTTTTTTATTAATTGTTCTATTTTTAATATATAATATATG
>NZ_FXYI02000199.1:0-6119 GCF_900184915.1 Clostridium sp. HV4-5-A1G
TTTTAGATATTATAATATTGAAAATATTTTTTCCATTATATGGAGGTAAATATGAAAAAATTTTTATTTTTAACTATGCTAATTATTATAAGTCTTGTAATAACAAAAAATATATACACGTCAATTAATTGTAGAAATATTGATTATGCAGTTACGCACTACTTTACAACGGGAATTTTTAATAAATATAAGATATACGATATGCAAGATATGACTACCTCATTTTCCAACGGTGCAGTTGCATTCATTAAAGTTGAGGGAATCTCAAGTGAATCCCCTCATAGAAGAGTAGGATATACTGTATTTTTGGAAAAAAACAACAGGGGTATATGGAAAGTAAAAAAGGTATATCCTGCCCAAGTAACTCTTAAGCAAAGTGATTTTTAATTTATACTTTTTTTATTTTCTTTCTGCAATCTCTGCATATACCTTTTATCTTAAAATCAAGCTTTTCCTCTTCAAATACAAAGCCTGTTTTACTCTTTATTATTTCCTCTACCTGTTGCATGGGACAATCTATTTCTATTTGCTTATGACATATTTTACATTGTAATATATGCTTATGTTTTTCTCTTATTATTGAATAACTGTATTCCCCTTGACCTAAATCAATTTTTCTTACAATCTTTTTTATTTCAAATAGCTCTAAAGATCTGTAAATTGTAGATAAATCCACATTTACGTTTTTTTCCTTGCACTTTTTAAATATACTTTCCGCATTTATTGCCTCCTCACTTTTACATAATATATCCATGATATTCAATCTTGCCTTTGTAACTTTTATGTTATATTTTCTCAAACATTTTTCTACATCCATGAATTCACCCCAAGTTTCTCTTAAAAAAACATCATTTTAATACCAAATATAATAAGTATTATACCACCTATATAATCTGCATACTTGCTTATAATATGTATTTTCCGAAGATACCCTGAAATCAGAAAGGCAATCAAAGATATTAAAAATGTAGTTACACCTATAAATAAAGTACTATACAGCAAATTCAAATTACTCTCTATATTATTCAAAGTGGTAAATCCAATTATCAAAGCATCGATGCTCACTGAAATTCCAAATACCATAACCATTCCCGGTTTAAAAAATAGAGATTCCTTTTTATTTTTCAAACCATCTCTCAGCATTAATACTCCTGTTATCAATACCAATGCCCCTCCTATAACCTCTGGCACGGAAACAATATATCTATTGAATAGAAATCCTGCATATGCTCCAGATATTGCAAAAAAAAATTGGAAAAATCCAAAAGAACCTATAAATTGAATTTTAATCTTTCTACTTATTGCTTTATTTAATCCTATACAAAGTGAAACACCAAAAGCATCTAGAGAAAGTGCCAGTGCAATCAAGAGTAGTGAATAAAACTCCATATCAGTTTTCCTCTCACATTACTTTTCTCGTATAAATATTATTTTACTTCATATTTCTTTTGATGTCTACACTATAATAGTGTATCTAGGATTTTAAGGGAATCTAAGCATATATCCATTATTTTTAAGCCAATTCCTTTTATCCAAATATTGAGGTATTATGGAGCCAACCATCCTCCAATATCCTCCGGAGTGATCCATATACACTAGATGACAGAGTTCATGCACAACTATATAATCTATTACATCCAAAGGTGCCATCAGAAGCTTGTAATTAAAACTTAGATTCCCTTTGGAAGAACAGCTTCCCCACCTGGTTTTCTGGCATCTTACTGTTATTTTATTGGGATGTACATTTATCTTTTTAGCATAAAATCTCACTTTTTCAGCAAAAATTATTTTGGATTTCTCTTTATAAAATTTACGGATGCTTTTGTTTATAGCCTCCTGATTTTTTATTAATAAACTATTGCCATAGATAATAATTTTGTCATTCAAAACTTCCACATGACATTCTTTTATATCTGACTCGCATTTTTTTACTTCTAGAAGTTTCCCCAGCCAAAGCATATTTTCCCCCTGTGAAATACCCATGGACTTCATATACTCAATCTTGTCTTTTATGATATTTTTACTTTTATATATCCAGTCCATTTTGCTTTTAACTATCTTTTCTACAGAGTCATAATTTATATCCCATGGAGCTATTACAATTATATCCCCCTTTTCATCTATACTTATACTTACATTCTTTCTGTTTTTCCTGATCACTCTGTATCTAAGTGATGAAATTTTATGAGTAGTTTCCATATTCCCACCTTCTCACAGCAAATTTATTCTATTTCCTTTTTTAGATATTAATATTTCTTATACCTTCAATTTAAAATAAAGCAAATGGCAATTCACCACTATAACTTTATGATAAATTGCCATTGATATTAAATAAGTTTCGTTATCTATTCACCACTAACTGATCACTTTGACCGGTCTTTTCAAATTTGCATTTATATAATTAATAAACTGGTGTACAATATTTCGCATACTTAGGATTTTTCCCAGTAGTAAGTCCAAAGAAAAGCTCCTTGATTTTTTTATAAACCTCTCCTTGTTTACCCGTACCTATAATTCTATTATCCACCTTTACTATTGGGGTAACTTCCATAGCAGTTCCACTAAAGAATATTTCATCTGATGCATAGAGTTCTGTCCTAGCAATGCTTCTTTCTACTACCTCAATTCCAAGTTCCTCTCTGCCAAGCCTCATGACAAGATCCCTGGTTATACCTTCTAGTATATTGTCAGAAGGCGGCGGTGTAATCAACTGCCCTTTTTTAACAATAAAAATATTTTCTCCAGGTCCTTCGCAAACATGTCCACTTACAGTCAAGAACAGTGCTTCATCATATCCACTTTGATTTGCTTCTAAAGATGCCAAAGCGGAATTCAGATAAGCTGCAGTTGGCTTAGTCCTTGGAGGAAGCATGGTATCTTCCAGTCTTCTCCAAGAAGATATACAGACGCTTAGCTCCTCTTTGCCTGCAAATTTGCCCATGGGTTGACAATATATAAGGAACTTAGGTTCCGCATCCGAAAGGGTTGGATTTATGTTTGTCCCTCCGTCAAATACGACAGGCCTTATGTAAGTAGTCTGTTTAAATTGATTTTTCTTCAACAAATCCACTGTAATTTTACATAACTCATCTACACTATAAGGAATATTTAAATTAAAAGTCTTTGCAGATTGAAGTAATCTAACATAATGGTCTTTCAGCCTGAATCCATAAAGTTGTTTTTCATCCTCATCCCAGTAGGCTCTTATACCCTCAAAGCATCCTAATCCATAGTTAAATGCCTTTGATCTTATGCTTATAGTTACCTCACTTTCATCTACAATTTTTCCATCATAAAATACATATGATTTTGACATTAAAAAAGCCCTCCTTTTAAAATCATCTAAAAGCAAGTTGTCCAAAATCGCAACAATTACTTTTATGTGCCCCAAAAATTTAAAATATTTACTATTAAATATACAGCTATAAAAAAAATAAGTCAATACAAATAATTTAGTTACAATTTTTACGAAGTATTTCCTTAAAAGTGTTTACAATATAAGGTATGTCCTGCTTTTTCACCCAATAATTGGTTACAAACCTCATCTTTCCGCCTTCTTCTGGATTTATTTTAATTCCCTTTTTATAAAATTCCTCTACTAACTTGGCACTGTCATAACCAGTTTCTGACATATCAAAAAAAACCATATTTATTTGAATGTCTTTCATATTCACTTTTATTCCAGGTATTTTGGACAGCTCCTCTCCAAGGAAAATGGCATTTTCACGATCTTCGCCCAGCCTGCCCACCATATCCTTCAGTGCCACAAGTCCTGCTGCTGCCAGAAAACCTGCCTGCCTTAATCCACCACCCATAAGTTTTCTACATTTTCTAGCTTTCTCAATGAAACTTCTGGAACCTGCCAGCATAGAACCTACAGGAGCACACAATCCTTTGGACAGACAAAACATTACAGAATCACAATACTTCGTTATCTCCCTGGCATCAACTCCCAAATAGGAAGCTGCATTAAATACTCTGGCACCGTCAAGGTGAACTGGTATGTTATATTCTCTGGCAGCATTATAAATTTCAGACATGTTTTTCAAGGAAAGTACTCTCCCATTGGAATAAGCATTTTCCATACATATAAGTCCTGTTTCTGGATAATGTATATTTTTTTCAGTTCTTATTGTCCTTCTTACTTCTACAGGATCCATTTCCCCCGCATTAGTTCTAAGTGTTCTCAGCTGAACTCCTGCTATAACCGATGCAGCACCTACTTCATGAACTACAATATGGCAATCATCTCCCAGTATTACTTCAGAACCTCTCTTACAGTGTGTAAACAAGGAGAGCTGATTTCCAAAAGTACCACTTGGCACAAACAATGCCGCTTCTTTACCTACAAGTTTAGGTGCATATTCCTCCAATTCTCTCATTGTCGGATCATCTCCGTACACATCGTCTCCAACTCTGGCATTATACATGGCATCTCTCATAGCTTGGGTAGGCTCAGTTGCAGTGTCACTTCTCAATTCTATAAACCTCATATAAAACACTCCTCTTTTTTTTATATACTAGTTTAATTATAAACTCACAAGCTGCAGAACACCATATTATCAAGGCAATATTATTTTCGTATTTGGCCTTTCCCATATACCATATACTTAGTAGTTGTCAATTCATTTAATCCCATAGGCCCCCTGGCATGAAGCTTTTGAGTACTTATTCCTATTTCCGCACCAAACCCAAATTCCCCGCCGTCCGTAAACCTGGTAGAGGCATTTACATATACAGCAGCTGCATCAACTTCCCTTAAAAATTTCTGGGAAGAAGTATAATTATTAGTTATTATGGCCTCAGAATGTTTTGTACCATATTTATAAATGTGATCTATAGCTTCATCCACAGAATCAACCACCTTTACAGCCAAAATCAAATCTAAGAATTCCTCTTCATAATCTTCCTCGGTAGCCAATTTTATATTTGGTATCAATTTTTGCGTTCTTCTGCATCCTCTTATTTCAACATTTAACCTTCTTAAGGTATCTCCCAGGTGAGGTAAAAATTTTTCAGCTGCATCCTTATGAACAAGTAATGTTTCCATTGCATTGCAAACTGCCGGCCTTTGTGTCTTGGCATTTACAACTATTTTCTCTGCCATATCCAAATCTGCATCAGCATCCACATATACATGACAATTTCCAGCCCCTGTCTTAATTACAGGCACAGTGGAGTTTTCTGCCACAGAATTTATAAGTCCCTTGCCTCCCCTCGGTATTAAAACATCTATATATCTATTGAGTTTCATCATAATCTCTACTGCTTTTCTCTCAGTAATATCAATAAATTCCATAGATCCTTCCGGAAAACCTGCATCAACAGCTGCTCTATTTATAATATTATATATAGCTGAATTTGAATTAATGGCCTCTTTTCCTCCTCTTAGGATAACTGAATTCCCGCTTTTAAGGCACAACGCCGAAGCATCCACTGTCACATTTGGCCTGGCTTCATATATTATCCCTATTGTTCCCAAAGGCACTCTCACTTTTTCAATACGCAGATCATTAGGTCTTTTCCACATCTTTACGCCCTCACCTATGGGATCAGGAAGGGAAGCTACTTTTTCAAGGCCCTCTGCCATAGAATTTATTCTCTTTTCATCTAAAGACAATCTATCGATAAAGGCATTGTTTTTTCCGCTTTTTTTGGCATTCTCCAAATCCAATTTATTGGCCTCTAAAATATCATCTTTATTTTTTTTAACCTGCTTCGCCATGGAAAACAGTGCTCTATTTTTATCTTCAGTACCCATATTTGATAAGATTCTCGCTGCTGTACTTGCCCTTTTAGCCTTCTCTACAACATAATCATCTATATTCATAATTTTATTTTACAATCCTCCCTCTTTAATTCTGTACAACGTGCATAAAACCAATTAAATTTGATCCCGTCAAACCTCCTACTCTTCAAGTAGAAAAAAATATTTATGAATTAATTTATCCATAATTGTATCAGTAAATCATTATACGGTCAATGTATTTCTACCTTCAAAAAATATAGGAGTAAGTATATATAATCTGTATCTTATAAACATATGACGCTGACGACGAAGCTAGAAGTGTAGATCTCGGTGGTCGCCGTATCATTAAAAAAAAAATTAGGGGGGGGGG
>NZ_FXYI02000200.1:0-6118 GCF_900184915.1 Clostridium sp. HV4-5-A1G
ATTTAATATATGGAATAAGATGTATATAACTTGACAATAATTAAAATATAATATAAAATTAAGACAAATTCTGGTTTATCGTATATTTAGGAATTGCCAATTGAATAATATGACACCTTTTCTATGCTTACATATTTAAATGAGATATAGATTTTATAATAGGAGCAAAGGAGGTGTTCATGTGAATTCCGTAATAATATATGAGATTATTGCTGGTATAATAATAGTTGCTGTCTTACTAGTTGAATTTAGTATTATTAAAAATAAGGCAAAGGCTATAAAAGCACAGGCTCAAGAGGAGTCTAATAGATTGAAGGAAGAGGCTATGCGAGAAGCCGAATCCAAGAAAAAAGAAGCTATACTAGAAGCTAAAGAAGAAATTCATAGATTAAAGAATGATGTTGAAAAGGAATCTAGAGATAGGAGAAATGAAGTACAAAGGCTGGAGAGAAGATTAATACAGAGAGAAGAATTGCTTGATAAAAAAAGTGATGCTTTTGAAAAAAAAGAAATTAATCTGGATAAAAAACAGCAGGAAGTTGATAAGTTACAGATAAAGGTGGATGAATTATATCAAAAACAAAGAGATGAACTTGAAAGATTGTCAGGTTTGAGTTCAGAAGAGGCTAGGAATATTTTATTAGAGAAAGTAAGAAAAGAAATAAAACATGAATCTGCTATGATGATTAAGGAAATGGAAACCAAAGCTAAAGAGGAAGCTGATAAGAAAGCTAGAGAAATTATAACTTGCGCTATTCAAAGATGCGCTGCGGATCATGTAGCTGAGACAACAGTACATGTTGTAGCTCTGCCCAATGATGAAATGAAAGGAAGGATAATAGGGCGAGAGGGTAGGAACATAAGAGCTCTTGAAACTTTGACAGGTGTGGATTTGATCATAGATGATACACCTGAAGCAGTAATATTGTCAGGATTTGATCCTATAAGAAGAGAAGTTGCAAGAATAGCACTGGAAAAGCTTATAATTGATGGAAGGATACACCCAGCGAGAATTGAAGAAATGGTTGAAAAGGCCGAAAAAGAACTGGAAAGTGATATTAAGGAAGAGGGAGAGCAGGCCACTTTTGAAACAGGTGTGCATGGTCTTCATGTGGAATTAATAAAATTATTAGGTAGGTTAAAATACAGGACTAGTTATGGCCAGAATGTCCTAAAGCACTCTATTGAAGTTGCATATTTAGCGGGCCTTATGGCCTCAGAAATTGGCATAGATCCTGCCATAGCTAAAAGAGCTGGATTACTTCATGATATAGGGAAAGCTGTGGATCATGAAGTTGAAGGACCTCATGCTGTTATAGGCGCAGAGGTTGCTAAAAAGTATAGAGAATCACCAATAATTGTAAACGCCATTGCAGCTCACCATGGGGATGTAGAATTTCAATCTTTAGAAGCGGTGCTTGTTCAAGCAGCAGATGCAATATCTGCAGCAAGACCTGGAGCTAGAAGAGAAACATTAGAAGCTTATATTAAGCGTTTGGAAAAATTAGAGGAAATAGCAAATACATGTGAAGGCGTAGAAAAGTCATATGCCATTCAAGCGGGAAGAGAACTTAGAATTATGGTTAAACCAGAAGATATTGATGATGCAGGGGCCTTTGAAATGGCAAGGAATGTAGTTAAAAAGATAGAAGAGGAACTAGAATATCCTGGTCAGATTAAGGTAAATGTTATTAGAGAGACTCGTGCAATTGAATATGCAAAATAATAAATAAAATTTTATAATAGTATAGAAAGAAAGTATTCCTTTTAGGTTTTGTAACCTTTACAAAACCTAAAAGGAATTTTTGATCTTTTGTAGAATAGTATATTTAATAACAATAATAAATAAAGATATTATTATAATATATAGGAGGTTTATTATGGAAGTATTAAAGGTTTCAGCAAAATCAAGTCCCAATTCAGTTGCAGGAGCATTAGCAGGGGTTCTAAGAGAGAGAGGAGCCGCTGAAATACAGGCTATAGGTGCAGGAGCGTTGAATCAATCCATTAAAGCCATAGCTATTGCCAGAGGATTTGTAGCACCTAGTGGAATCGATTTAATATGTATTCCAGCATTTACGGACATTGAAATAGATGGTGAAGAGAGAACTGCAATTAAGCTTATTGTGCAGCCAAGATAAAAAATAAATTTTATGTGGGACTTGTGGAGCTATCTCAAGTCCTTATTTATATATGAATTGCATACATAGTTTAAGAAGCTGTGTTGACTATATGAAATACTGTGTTAAAATGTAAAAAGGTATATAGTAATTTTGTAGTATGTATATAGTTTGGGGGAAAAATTATGATGGCAGCACTCGAATTGATGAGGCCTAAGCAGTGGATTAAGAATTTTTTTGTATTTGCAGCAGTTATTTTTTCGGGAAATTTTTTAAGATTGGATCTATTAAAGGTCAATGTAATAACTTTTGTACTATTTTGTATCACATCTTCTATAATCTATATATTGAACGATATTGTAGATGTGGAAAAAGACAGATGCCATCCTGATAAGAGAAAAAGACCTCTTCCAAGCGGACGTATATCTAAAAGCGCAGCGGTTATTTTAGATGTTATATTGTTTATTTCAATAGTATATTTTTCCTGTACTTTTTTAAATGTAAAAATTTTGTCAGTGTATTTAACATATATAATAGTAAATATATTGTATTCTTTTGTACTTAAAAATTTAGTTATAATAGATGTTATGACTATTGCTTTTGGATTTGTTTTGAGGGTTGCAAGTGGAAGTTTGGCCACAGGAGTCGAAGTATCACCCTGGTTAATTCTGTGTACAGTGCTTTTATCCTTGTTCTTAGGACTTAATAAGAGAAAGAGTGAAATTATAACTTTAAAAGATAAGAGCAGTTCTTCCAGAAAGATATTGGAAAAATATTCTGTAAAAAATATTGATAAAATGCTTACTATAGTGAATCCGTCTGTACTAATGGCTTACTGCCTTTATACTTTTTCTTCTACACAAAGTAGGACTATGATGTTTACCATACCTTTTGTACTATATGGTATATTTAGGTATGAGTATTTAATGGATAGGAAAAATATAGGAGGGAAGCCGGAAGATGTCTTTGAGAGGGATATTCCTTTTTTAATAAATATACTATTATGGATAGTAATTGTTATAATTATAATATATCTTAAATTGTAAAGCAGAAGGGAAATCAATTGAGTATGGAGATTAAGAATTTTTGGAATAGTGGAGATTATATAAAAAACGACAAAAATAGCAGCAAATATTACAATATAGTCATGGGATTTGGAATGTTCTTATCTGTGTTGTGGATATTATTTGTAAAATCAGTTCCGTTTTCAGATTTTAGTTATTACTATAATTTAGCAGTGAGTATAGCTGGAGGTGGGCAGTGGGGAGATACTTATACTTCAGTGGGATACCCCATAGTGCTGGCGGGAGTATTTAAATTATTTGGGGCCAGTGTTTTTATAGCAAAAGTATTTAATTTGTTTTTTACTTTTGTAAATTATATGTGTTTAAAATATATTTTATTTAAAGTAAAATTAAGGGAAATTGACAGAAAAATAATATTTTTTGTGTTTGTACTCTTTCCCAGCAATATAGTATATAATAGTATTTTAGGTACGGAATTGATGTTTACAAGCTTACTTTTGGCTATAACCTGTCTTTACTTTGGAGATGCAAAATACAAATATCTTCTCATAGGTATACTTACAGGATTAAACACGATGATAAAACCTTTTTTTATTGTATTTTTCTTTGCTGTGTTTTTAGTTGATTTTATAAAACATAAAAAGTTTCTGTTATCCCTTAGAAATTCTCTTGTTGTGCTTATCGTGTGTGGGGTTGTCATTTCACCTTGGATATACAGAAACACAAAATTAATGGGGCAGCTTACATATGTATCTAATAATGGTGGTATAGTCTTATATATAAACAATAATTCCCAGAATGGTAATGGAAGATGGATGGATGTAAATAAAGTGGAGAATTCCATTGCAAAAACCAGCCAATATAAAAATGCCAATAGAACTCAGCAGAATAAAATGTTAAGTAATGCCGCGAAAAAATGGATAAAATCACATCCTGTAGAATTTATCAAATTGGGATTTAAGAGGTTATTTAACACATACTTTTTCGGAGATGATATATTGTACAGTACTTATGGTAGTGGAATAAGCCATAATCTCAATAGCTTGATATTTTCAAGTAGTATTTTTATAAGATTGTTAGTTTTTTTACCTGCCATAATATATATTTTAATATACTTTTTAAAAGTACTATTCAATATCTTCAAGGGTGAAAGTCACTTACTGGATGAGTTCAAATTATATATGCTGATATTGTTTTTTATGTTTACTTCAGTTTATTTTGTAACAGAGGGTCAGGGAAGATATGCTTTTCCTGAAACATTTGTGTTTGTTTGTTATTTTTATTTTGCATTGAAATATTTGGCATTTAAATTTAAGGGGATAAGATTATGACTTCATTGATATTGATATCGGTATTTTTAGGAGCTATGGGTCAGGTACTTGTGAAATATGGTGCTGTAAATTTGCAGCTAGATTTTACATTAAAATATTTATTACCAAGTATTTTATCCATATTGAAGAATATTCCTGTAATGTGTGGAATTGTATCCTATGGACTGAGTTTTCTCCTATGGATAAAAATTTTGAGTAAGGTAGAATTGAGTTATGCATATCCTATGGTGAGTTTAGGATATATAATAATCATGCTATTTTCCTATTTTATATTCAAGGAAAATATAACTCTTATGAGAATATTGGGAGTGGGTTTTATAATAGTAGGAGTGATATTGGTTTCAAGAAGCTGAAAATTTTTATTAACTGTGAATTTTGTATTGTGAATTGAATAAAGGGAGGAATAAAAATGATATTGTCAAAAAAAGCTGAAAAAATTCAATCGTCTATAACTCTGGAAATAACTGCAAAAGCTAAGCAAATGAAGTCTCAGGGAATAGATGTAATAGGATTTGGTGCTGGAGAACCAGATTTTAATACTCCAGAGAATATTCAAAAAGCTGCTGTAGCTGCTATGAAAAAAGGTTATACAAAATATACTCCTGCTTCTGGAATTTTAGAGCTTAAGGAAGCCATTTTAAAAAAATTTAAAGTGGACAATGATCTAAGCTACAGTACAGATCAAATTATAATATCTACAGGGGCAAAGCAATGTCTCTGCAATACATTCCAGGCCATATTAAATCCAGGAGACGAGGTTATTATAGCTGTTCCCTATTGGGTAAGTTATCCTGAATTGGTTAGGCTTTCGGATGGAGTACCGGTATTTGTTAATACAAAGGAAGAGAATAATTTTAAGTATACTGTAAAAGATTTAGAAAGGGCTTATACTGAAAAAACTAAAATGATCATAATCAACAGTCCTAATAATCCAACAGGAAGCATTTATTCAGAGAAGGAACTAAAAGAAATAGCTGATTTTGCCAAAGAGAAGGATATATTTATTTTGTCAGATGAAATATATGAAAAACTCATTTATGGAAACAACTGTCATGTTAGTATAGCAAGTATATCTCAGGATGCTTATGAAAGAACAATTGTCGTAAATGGGGTTTCTAAAACATATTCCATGACAGGATGGAGAATAGGGTATTGTGCTGCAGATAAAAATATAGTCAAATTAATGTCCAACATTCAAAGTCATACTACAGGAAATCCCAATTCCATAGCTCAGTATGCTGCATTGGCAGCTTTACATGGAGAAAGTACTCAGATTGAGAACATGGTAGGTGAATTTAAAAAAAGAAGAGAATATATGATAAAAAAAATAGATGCGATTGAAGGACTTTCTTGTTTAAAACCAGAAGGAGCTTTTTATGTGATGCTGAATATATCAAAAACTTTCGGAAAAACTATTAATGGACAAAAAATAGAGAATTCACTTGAATTTTCAAATCTGCTGCTTGAAAAAGAAAAAGTTGCGGTAGTGCCTGGACTAGGATTTGGAATAGATGGATATGTAAGATTGTCTTATGCTACTTCCATGGAAAATATAAAAAAAGGACTGGATAGGATAGAACAGTTTGTGCTAAAGTTAAAATAATATTAGATTATTTATACTGAAATGTAAAAATTATTATTC
>NZ_FXYI02000201.1:0-6104 GCF_900184915.1 Clostridium sp. HV4-5-A1G
ATGTATTATATAATGTGATATAATTATAAATAGGTGTTTTTAAAATGTATATTAAATACTTAAAACTTATAAATTTCAGAAATTATAGAGAGCTTAATATCAAATTTGACAAAGGTATAAATGTATTTACTGGGGGGAACGCTCAGGGAAAAACAAATTTACTTGAAAGTATATATTACTGCAGTATAGGCAGATCTCCTAGGACAAATAAAGATAAAGAGTTAATTAACTGGCAGGGTAAAGAGGCTTACATAAAAGCTTATATAGAAAAGAAACAATTAGATAAAAGTATAGAAATAAAGATATTTAAAGAAGGTAAAAAAGGAATAAATATAAATTCTATAAAGGTAAATAAATTATCTCAACTTATGGGAGTTTTTAATGTAGTAATGTTTTCCCCTGAGGATTTGAAAATAGTAAAAGAATCACCCATTTATAGAAGAAAATTTTTAGATATTGAACTTTGTAAATTTAGTAAAAAATATTATTATAATCTAGTTCAATACAACAAAGTTTTAAATGAAAGAAATGCTTTACTAAAAAAATGGATCAACCATAATTATGACATAATTAAGATTTATGACAAACAGTTATCTAAATATGGCGGATTTATAGTAGAGATGCGAAATAAATATATAAAAAGGCTTAGCGAAAAAGGAAAAATTATTCATAATGATATAACCTCAGGAACTGAAAATATAGAATTTAGATACGTGACACAATTAGAAGATGTAAATAAACCAGAAAATAGCTTATTTGAATTGTTGAATGTAAACAGAAAAAGGGATATGGAACGAGGAACTACTCTTTGCGGGCCACATAGAGATGATCTTATCACAAATATAAATGGAATAAATGTCAGAAATTTCGGTTCTCAGGGGCAACAGAAAACATCAGTTTTAACTATGAAATTTGCTTCTCTTGAAATAATAAAGGAGATTATAGGTGAGTATCCTGTTTTGTTATTAGATGATGTTTTATCTGAATTGGACTCAAATAGGCAAAATTATATATTAAATTCTATAAATAAAATACAAACATTTATAACTTGTACAGGAATAGACGATATTAAAAAAAATTCTCAAAGTAAAGCAGATTTATTTGTTGTAAAAAATGGTAAGATAACTATGATTTAGTTTTGAAAGGAGATTATTTATGTTTTTACATTTAGGTGAAAATATAGTCGTTCCAATAAAAGATGTAATTGGAATATTTGATGTTGATACTTCAACATATAATTCTGACACGATTCAATTTTTGAGAATGGCTGAAGAAGATGGATTTGTTCAAAAGATTACGAAAGATAAACCTAAGTCTTTTATTATTGCCGAAGTAAATAAAAAGAGTAAAATTTATTTGTCACCTATATCTTCATCTACATTAACTAAAAGATCAAAAGCTTTAGATTATGAACTTTAAGACGAATAGGAGGATAGATATGCAGCAGGAAAAAAAACAAGTTTATGATGAAAATCAGATACAGGTGCTAGAAGGTTTAGAAGCTGTGAGAAAAAGACCAGGGATGTATATTGGAAGTACAAGTTCAAGAGGACTTCACCATTTAGTATATGAAATAGTAGATAACAGTATAGATGAAGCATTAGCAGGATATTGTGATAAGATAGATGTAATTATTCATAAAGATAACTCAATCACAGTTATAGATAATGGAAGAGGTATGCCTGTGGGAATGCATCACAAGATGAAGAAACCTACTGTGGAGGTAATAATGACCATATTGCATGCAGGAGGAAAGTTTGGTGGTGGAGGATATAAAGTTTCTGGTGGGCTTCATGGAGTAGGTGCCTCTGTTGTAAATGCACTATCTGAGATCTGTGAAGTTGAAGTAGAGAGAGAAGGACATATATGGAGACAGGTTTTTAAAAGGGGAAAAGTAGCAACGGGATTAGATATAATAGGTGATACTGATAAGCATGGTACTAAAATTCATTTCAAGCCTGATTCTGAAATATTTGAAGATATAGAATATGATTATGATATATTATCACAGAGATTAAGGGAACTGGCTTTTTTAAATAGAAATATAAAGATAAATTTAAAAGATGAAAGAGATGAAAAAGAAGAACTATTTCACTATGAGGGCGGAATAAAATCGTTTGTAACATACCTAAACAGAAATAAGCAGACAATTCACAAAGCACCCGTGTATATAGAAGGAAAAAAGGAAGATTATTCTGTAGAAATTGCTATTCAATACAATGATGGGTATACTGAAAATATTTTTTCTTTTGCCAATAACATAGATACAGTTGAAGGTGGGACTCATCTAGCTGGATTTAAGTCAGCTTTGACAAGAGTGTTAAATGATTATGCAAAAAAGTTTGGAATATTGAAAGAAAATGATAAAAATTTATCAGGAGAGGATATAAGGGAAGGTCTTACAGCTGTAATATCTGTAAAGCTGGTAGATCCCCAATTTGAAGGCCAGACTAAAACAAAACTTGGAAATAGTGAGATGCGTGGTATAGTAGATAGTATACTGGGAGAAGGGTTGAATAATTTTTTACAGGAAAATCCTCAAGTTGCAAAAATAATATTAGACAAATCTTTAATGGCATCTCGTGCTAGAGAAGCTGCGAGAAAAGCAAGGGAACTTACAAGACGTAAGTCCATACTTGAAAATACATCTCTTCCGGGAAAACTCGCCGATTGTTCATCTAAAGATTCCTCTGAATGTGAAATATATTTAGTTGAGGGAGATTCTGCAGGAGGATCAGCAAAACAGGGTAGAGATAGAAATTTTCAAGCCATATTGCCACTTAGAGGTAAAATAATGAATGTTGAGAAACAGAGACTTGATAAGATACTGGGTTATGAAGAGATAAGATCTATGATAACTGCTTTTGGCGCTGGAATAGGAAAAGAATTTGACATTGGTAAAATAAGGTATGAAAAAATAATAATAATGACAGATGCAGATGTTGATGGAGCACATATAAGAACGTTATTACTTACATTTTTTTTCAGATATATGAAAGCTCTTGTAGAAAATGGTCATGTCTATATAGCTCAACCGCCTTTGTATAGAGTATATAAAAATAAAAAGGAATACTATGCATATTCGGATAAGGAACTTGAAATAGTGTTAAATGAATTAGGTGGAAAAGATAGCAACGTGGATATACAAAGGTATAAAGGTCTTGGAGAGATGGATTCAGAGCAGCTTTGGGATACTACAATGAATCCTAGTACTAGAACACTTATTCAAGTAAATGTAGATGATGCTATGGCTGCTGATGAAATTTTCACTATACTTATGGGTGATAAGGTAGAACCTCGTAGAAATTTTATAGAAGAAAATGCTGGGAAAGTTGTAAACTTAGATATATAGTAGAGAGGTGTAGTTGATGTTTGATGAAGGTAAAATTTTACCAGTAGACATAAGTAAAGAAATGAAAAAAAGTTATATAGAATATGCAATGAGTGTTATTGTAAGCCGTGCTCTTCCAGATGTAAGAGATGGATTAAAGCCAGTTCATAGAAGAATATTATATTCTATGCATGAACTTGGGTTGACTCCAGAAAAGGGTTATAGAAAATGTGCTAGAATTGTAGGGGATGTGCTTGGTAAATATCATCCTCATGGAGATTCAGCTGTTTATGATGCTTTAGTCAGAATGGCACAGGATTTTTCAATAAGGTATACTCTAGTTGACGGACATGGAAATTTTGGTTCAGTAGATGGGGATAGTGCAGCAGCTATGAGATATACTGAAGCAAAGATGAATAAAATAACTCTTGAAATGTTAAGGGATATAAATAAAAATACGGTAGATTTTGTTCCCAATTTTGACGGTGAAGAAAAGGAACCTTCTGTATTACCATCCAGATTTCCTAATTTACTTGTAAATGGATCAGCGGGGATAGCTGTTGGCATGGCTACAAATATACCACCGCATAATCTCACTGAGGTTATAAATGGTGTGATAATGATAATAGATAATCCAGAAGTTACGATTGATGAATTGATGACATCTATAAAGGGGCCTGATTTTCCAACTTCGGGTATAATAATTGGTACCTCAGGCATAAAAGATGCCTATAAAACTGGAAGGGGGAAAATATTAGTAAGGGCTAGAACTGAAATTGAAGAGGTAAATGGGAGAAATAGAATACTTATAACTGAAATTCCATATCAGGTAAATAAATCAAAACTTATAGAAAATATAGCTGATCTTGTGAAAAATAAAAAAATAGATGGAATATCAGATATTAGAGATGAATCAGATAGAGATGGAATGAGAGTTGTAATAGAATTAAAAAGAGATGCTAATCCCAATGTTACTCTCAATCAGTTGTATAAACATACAAGAATGCAGGATACTTTTGGAATAATAATGCTGACTCTTGTAAATAATGAACCAAAAGTATTGAGTTTAAAACAAATGCTTGTTTATTATTTGCAGTTTCAAGAAGAGGTTGTAACCAGGAGGACTCAGTTTAACTTAGATAAAGCACAAGCTAGAGCTCATATTCTTGAAGGATTGAAAATAGCGTTAGATCATATTGATGCAGTAATAAATTTAATAAGATCTTCTAAAACTACAGAAATTGCGAGAAAGGGTTTGATGGCTGAATTTGATCTTTCTGAAAAACAGGCCCAGGCTATATTGGATATGCGGCTTCAAAGACTTACAGGTCTTGAAAGAGAAAAAATTGAGAATGAATACAATGAGTTGATGGAAACAATTAGGCATTTAAAAGAAATTTTGGAAAATAAATCTATTTTATTGAGTATAATTAAAGACGAACTTATTGAAATAAAAAATAAATATGGTGATGAAAGAAAAACTGAAATACAAGTAAGTAATAGTGACATAAATATCGAAGATTTAATTGATGAAAAAGAAGTGGTTATAACCTTAACTCATGAAGGTTATATAAAAAGAATCCCAGCAGATACCTATTCTTCTCAAAGAAGAGGTGGAAGGGGAATCCAGGCAATGGCTACTAAAGAAGATGATTTTGTAGAGCATATATTTATTACTTCAACTCACAGTCATATTTTATTCTTTACAAATAAGGGCAAGGTATATAAGCTTAAAGGATATGAGATCCCTGAGGCAGGTAGAACTGCTAAAGGTACAAATTTAATTAATTTACTACCTTTAGATATAGATGAAAAAATTCAAGCCGTTATAGCTTTTAAAGAAATTGATAAGGATAATTATTTCATAATGGCAACTAAGAACGGTTTAATTAAGAAAACTAAAATAGATCAATATACTTCCATAAGAAGAAATGGTCTAAATGCTATAAATTTAAAAGATGAAGATGAACTTATACAGGTTAGAATGACTACGGGGAAAAGCGAAATAATTATTTTCACCAAAAATGGTTATGCAATAAGATTTAGCGAGGAAGATGTGAGGCCTACAGGCAGAAATACTACAGGTGTAAAAGCAATAACATTGAGAGATAGTGATATAGCTGTTTCTATGGATATTGTCGATGAGAGTCAAGATGTTCTTGTCGTAAGCGAAAATGGATTTGGTAAGAGAACTCCTATAGATGAATATACTATCCATAGGAGAGGTGGAAAGGGCATGATAACATATAAAGTTACGGAAAAAACGGGATTAATAGTTGGAGCTAGAATTGTAAAAGATGAAGATGAGATTATGCTCATAAATAGCAGTAATGTGGCTATAAGACTCAATGTATCTGAAATATCTACTACGAGTAGGAACACTATGGGTGTTACACTTATGAAAACGGGAGAGGAACAAAGAGTAGTTGCTATTGCCAAAATAAATTGTAGTGATGATATTGAAAATAAATAGTTTTTTATAATTGTTGTCAGTGGTATATTTAATAGACTTAAATATACCACTGGTTATTGTGATTAAGCTTTGATAAAAAATTTTAAAAATGTATTGACTCTATTCAATTAAGATGTTAGAATATAAAAGCTGTATTAATTAAAAAGGCATTGAAAGTTTATATTTGTGAGGTATTGATAATCTTAAACTAATATGGTAAAATAAAATAGTTGTTGATATTTAGGATGATCCTTGAAAATTGAACAGAATAAATATAGGGAAACTTATATGAGAATAAACCAGCAATTCTTTTGAGCTGCG
>NZ_FXYI02000202.1:0-6057 GCF_900184915.1 Clostridium sp. HV4-5-A1G
TATTTATATACATGATTCATTAAAAGTTTATAAATTATTAATCAATGATAACGTTTTAAATTATTAATTTAATAAAAATTTCTGCTATAATATTATTTGGGGGAATAAAAATTAAAATAATTAGATCGTGAAGGAGGGGATTCAATTGAGTTTAAAAGTTTCTGGATTAGATGATTTAGATCTGCAAATTCTTGATATTCTTTTAAAGGATTCTAGAACTCCTTTTTTAGAGATAGCTAGAAAATGCCATGTGAGTGGTGGAACCATTCATGTTAGAATGAAAAAAATGCAGGACATGAATATAATAAAAGGTACTAAGCTTATAATAGATAATTCCAAGATAGGCTATGATGTATGTGGCTTTATAGGTATTTATTTAGATAAAGCCAAATCTTTTAAAGGTGTCCTCGAGCAATTGGAAAATATAAAAGAAATTGTTGAAATTCACTATACTACTGGAGTTTACTCTATTTTTGTAAAAGTTGTATGTAAAAATATAACAGATTTACAGAATCTACTTATGAACAAGATTCAATCTGTAGATGGAATACAGAGGACTGACACTATAATATCCCTATTTCAGCCTGTGGATAGGAGCATAAATATAGATATATTAAGTAATGAGTCATATAACAAAAATTAGTCTTTCATCTTCTTTTTATTTTACCTTATAAATTTCATACAATTTGTAAATAATAGTTTATATAAAATAAAAAGGAGATGTGAATATGAGAACATTAGACATTATTGCACTAATATTGGTGGTAATAGGTGCTCTCAACTGGGGACTAATTGGATTTTTTAGATATGATCTTATAGCATCACTATTTGGTACAATGTCTTCATTTACAAGAATATTGTATGCTCTAGTAGGTCTTGGAGGATTATATGCTCTTTCGTTTTTTGGAAAAGAAACAGAAAGCAGACATACAAAAGAAGTTTAGGTATTAAAAAGTGGAAAGTTAATTTTTAAAAACTTTCCACTTTTTAATATACCCTTATTTAAGATTTTTTTTGATTCCTCTGTTTAACGTATTTCTATAATCTATAAATTCATATACATCTTCCGAAAACAAAGTGCTGAAATTTTTCAGCTCCTCCAGTTGAAGATCTTCAATGGATTTATTTTTATTCTCACAGTAAAGTACAATTTCGCCAATAACCTTATGGGCATCTCTAAAAGCCATACCTTTATTTACTAAATAATCTGCTGCTTCTGTAGCATTTAGAAACCCTTTCTTAACAGCATTAAAAGTATTGTCTTTATTGACTTTTAATGTGGAGAGTATACCATTCATTATTTTCAAACAGCTTAATATAGTATCTAAGGAGTTAAAAAACTGTTCTTTATCTTCCTGCATATCCTTATTATAGGCAAGAGGAATGCCCTTCATAGTGGTAAGCAGTGCCATAAGTGAACCATATACTCTCCCAGTTTTGCCTCTTATGAGTTCTGCAGCGTCAGGATTCTTTTTTTGAGGCATTATGCTGCTTCCTGTGGAAAATTCATCATCTATTTGTACAAAATCAAACTCTTTGCTGCTCCACAATATAAGTTCCTCACTAAGACGGCTTAAATGCATCATCAATATGGAAAAGTCTGATAACATCTCCAGGACGTAATCCCTGTCACTTACACCATCTAAAAAATTATCTACTGGTTTTCTAAATCCCAGTTCTTTAGCAGTAAAATATCTATCTATATCATAAGTCGTACCTGCCAGTGCACAGCATCCAAGAGGGCTTTCATCCATAATTTCAACAGCATTTAAAATTCTATTTTTGTCCCTTGATAACATAGAATAATACGCCATTATATAGTGCTTAAATGTTACTACTTGAGCCCTCTGAAGATGAGTATATCCTGGCATTATAACATTATTTCGTTCACCTAAATCTTTTATTGCAGTTTGAAGTATCTCTATACTTTGAACTACCTCCTGAGCTTCTTTCTTAACGTACAATCTAAAGTCCACTGCAACTTGATCATTTCTGCTTCTGGCAGTGTGTAATTTTTTTGCCACCTGACCTATTCTATCTATTAAATTTATCTCCACAAAACTGTGTATATCCTCATAGTCTCCCTCTACTTTCAATTTTCCACTTTCTATATCTTTTAATATGGACTTCAATCCCTCTAATATACTTCTGACCTCTTCCTGAGTTAAAATCCCACATTTGGAAAGCATCTTTACATGGGCCATGCTTCCCTCTATATCCTCTTTGTAAAGCCGTCTGTCAAAACCCAGAGAACTGTTGAAATCTTCCATGAGCTTGCTCTCAGATTTTTTAAATCTTCCACCCCAAAGTTTCATGGTTAATTTTTCCTATCTTTATCTATTGCAGCCTTAATTTTATAGGGAAGGCCGAATAATTTAATAAAGCCGTCCGCATCCTTATGGTCATATAAATCACTGGCTCCAAAAGAAGATATACTCTCATTAAATAGAGGATATTGAGCGTCTATCGATGCTGTCAATATATTCCCCTTGTATAATTTCAATTTTACATTTCCGGTTACATTTTCCTGAGTAGCTTCAACAAAAGCATCCAATGCCTTTCTCAGGCTTCCAAACCAAAGCCCGTCATATACAAGTTCCCCATATTTTTGGGATACCAGTTGTTTATAATGAAAAGTATCTTTATCTATGGTCAACCTTTCAAGAGCAGTATGAGCAGCATAGAGTATGGTTCCACCTGGAGTTTCATATACCCCTCTGGATTTCATCCCAACCAGTCTATTTTCCACCATATCCACTATTCCTATTCCATTTTCGCCGCCTATTTTATTTAACTTTTCCATCATGGTAACAGGAGCTAATTCCTGTCCATTTAATTTTTTAGGTTCTCCCTTTTCAAAATAGAGCTCTATATATGTGTCTTCATCTTTTGCCTTTTCAGGTGTAGTAGTCATAAAATACATACTTGTTTTGTGCTCATTTCGCGGATCCTCTAGATCTCCGCCCTCATGACTTACATGCCAAATATTTTTGTCGTTTGAATATATTTTCTCTTTAGTTGCAGCTACTTCCACTCCTTTGGAGTTTGCATAATCTATGGCATCTTCTCTTGATTTTATATTCCATAATCTCCATGGAGCTATTATCTTTATTGTTGGATCAAAGCTTGCTATCCCAACTTCAAAACGCACCTGATCATTTCCCTTACCAGTACATCCATGAGATATATATTTAGCCCCTTCTTTATGTGCTATCTCTACAAGTTTTTTTGCCATAAGAGGTCTTGCAAGAGATGTCCCAAGCATATAAGCTCCTTCATACAATAAGTTAGCCTTTACTGCCTTAAAAAGATAATCTTTTACAAACTCCTCTTTCATATCTTCAATGTATACTTTAGAAGCACCTGTTTCGAGAGCCTTTTTCCTCACTTGCTCCATGTCATCATCTTGTCCTACATCTATACAAGCCGCAATAACCTCCATATCATAATTTTCCTTTAGCCAAGGAATGATAACTGAAGTATCTAATCCTCCTGAATACGCCAATACCACTTTATCCTTCATAAATTTAACCTCCAATTTATTATAAATTCACAATTAACAATGCACAATTAATGATTATTTTCGGCAACATCCAAAAACATACCAGAATTTAACTCTGATATTTGAACTCTGATAAAATCTAAAGATCACTTAATAACCTTATCCAAAAAAGCTTTTGTTCTGTCCTCTTTCGGATGTGAAAATACCTGTTCTGGAGTACCCTGCTCCAGTATTTTTCCACCATCCATAAATATAACTCTGTCAGCAACCTCTTTTGCAAAACCCATCTCGTGAGTTACAACTACCATAGTCATCCCATCCTTAGCCAAATCCTTCATTACATTTAAAACTTCTCCTACAAGCTCTGGATCCAGTGCAGACGTAGGTTCATCAAAAAGCATTATATCTGGATTCATTGCAAGAGCTCTTGCAATAGCGACTCTCTGCTGCTGACCTCCTGAAAGCTTTGAAGGATAAAAATTTTCTTTGTCTTTTAAGCCAACTTTAGCCAACAGCTTTCTGGCTTTTAGCTGTGCTTCTGATTTTTTCTCCTTTTTGACTACCAGTGGAGCCTCCATAACATTTTGAATAGCTGTCATATGTGGAAACAGATTAAAACTTTGAAAGACCATCCCCATCTTTGTAGTTATTCTTCTTATCATCTTTTTATCCTTAGGATTTAATTTCTCTCCTTCTATAATTACAGAACCACTGTCCAATTCCTCTAAATGATTTAAGCACCTCAATAGAGTACTTTTTCCTGAACCAGAAGCTCCTATTACCACTAAAACCTCACCTTTTTTCACTTTTATGCTGAGATCCTTAAAAACCATCAAATTATTAAAACTCTTGGTTAAATGAGTGGCTTCTATCATATATTTATTTTTATCTAAATCCATGTGATTGTCTAAAGCTGTATTTTCCATAGATTACACCTCCAAATTAAATTTAAATGTTCTACAGTTAACTGTAAACGGCCAATTTTTTCTCAAACATTCCAAATACAGTGGTAAATACAGTGGTCATTACAAGATACAACACTGCTGCCGTAAGAAACACTGATATTGGATCAAAACTGCTGGCATATATCTGTTGGGCTGATCTCATGAGCTCCACCATTGCTATAGTAGATACTAAGGAAGTGTCCTTTAATATGGATATGAATTCATTTCCAACAGGCGGTATTATGATTTTCCAGGTTTGGGGAAGTATTATCTTTCTCATAGTTTCTCCATAACTAAATCCAAGTGCCTTTGCCGCTTCAAATTGTCCCTTGTTTACAGATTGAATTCCTCCCCTTATTATCTCCGCCATATAGGCTCCGCAGTTGAGTCCAAGTCCCAGTATTGCCGCTGAAAAAGGCGTAAGTTCTACTCCAACAAAAGGTAATCCATAATAAAAGAAAAACAATTGCAATAATAGAGGTGTGCCTCTGAATATCCATGTATAAAAACCTGATAGTGATTTAAGCACAATATTTTTAGATAATTTCAAAAGTGCTAAAAATATACCAAGAAGTGTTCCCAATATCAAAGTAATTACTGTAAGCTCCATAGTCATTACACTGCCCTTTAATAAAATAGGCAGTATATCATTAATAAATCCTATATTCACTGATCCAATCCACTTCCTCTTCGTATATATTATTTATATATGTCTTCTCCAAACCACTTTGTGGAAATCTTAGACATAGTTCCATCCTTCTTCAATTCGTTAAATGCTTTTTGTACCTCAGCTTCTAACTCTTTGTCGCCTTTCTTAAATCCTATTCCCATAGGCTCTTTACTCAACCTTTCATTTAGAACAGTATATTGATCCTTTTTATCAGACTTGGATATATAGTATTTTCCAACGGGTTCATCTACTACTACTGCATCAAGTCTTCCTATTAGAAGATCCTGAAGTTCCTCTGTAGTCTTGTCATATTTTTTTACTTCCTTTATATTCTTAAACTTTTTAACTACTTCTTCACTGGTGGTACCAAGTCCTACCCCCACCTTCTTACCGTCTAAATCCTTTGAACCTTTAATAGAAGTATTTCCGGTCTTGGTAACTATAATCTGATAATTTTGTACATAGGGCTCAGAAAAATCTATTTGTTTTTTTCTATCATCGGTTATGCTCATTCCTGATATTATTACATCAAATTTTCCGGATTTAAGTGCCAGAACTATTCCATTGAATTCAGTACCAACGAACTGAGCTTTTACTCCCATTTTTTTAGCTATAGCATTTGCCATATCTATATCAAATCCCTTAAGTGCATTTTGGTTGTCCCTAAATTCCATTGGCGGAAAAGAATCCTCCAACCCTACTTTTAAAACACCTGCTTTTTTTACCTTTTCCAAAGTATTTTGCGAATCTTGTCCGCTTTGTGAATTACTACTGCTGCCGCAGCCTGCTAATAACACTGTTGTAAAGGCTATTGACAATACTATTGTCATCACTTTTTTCAATTTTTTCATTTATATCTCCTCTTTTCAAATAATAAAAACTTTAACTCCTTAGGTTAAATATATAATAATTATACATATATTATTATAATTATGCAATAC
>NZ_FXYI02000203.1:0-6044 GCF_900184915.1 Clostridium sp. HV4-5-A1G
GATTGTAATATGCTTAAATAGAAATATTAAAAAGTTATATTAGAATAGTTATAGAGATAAAAAACCCTATGTAAAAAAATACAAGTAGAAAATTGGTGAAATTATAGATAATTTCTTTGACATGCCTACAGATTTGGTACTATAATGAGCTTGTATAATCTTTCGCTTAGGGTAATAGGAGGTATTAATTTGTATATGTCAAATTCTAAAAGATTAGTAATAGACCTCTCAGAAACACTATATAATGAATTCAACAAGGCACTTAAAGAAGATTGCAAAAAAAGGAGTGAATTTATTAGGGAAGTTATCATATTATATATTAGTGAGAAAAAAAGGTTAAATAGAATATCAGAAATGGAAAAAGGATATAGGGAAATGGCACAACTTAATCTTGAATTTTCAGAAATGGGCTTTGCAAGTGACATAAAGGAATTAAAAGAATATGAAGCGAAGCTTTCGGAGAGTGATTTGCCAGATGACGACAATAGTGAAAAGAGGAGATATATTTTATGCTGATCTAAGCCCTGTAGTTGGGTCTGAACAAGGAGGGGTAAGACCTGTTATTATCATACAAAATGATGTTGGTAATAAATATAGTCCAACCGTAATTGTTGCAGCTATTACCTCTCAGATAAATAAAGCAAAACTTCCGACTCATGTGGAAATATCTTCAGAGGCCTATGGCCTCAATAAAGATTCGGTAGTGCTGCTGGAACAAATAAGAACCTTAGATAAAAGAAGATTGAAAGAAAAAATTGGTCATATGACAGATAGTGATATGAAAAAAGTAGATAATGCACTTTTAGTAAGTATTGGGCTTCAATAGATTTTCAATTGAACTCAATGACGTATAATTTACTATAATTTTTAATTTTAACAGAAACCTGGATTTAGGTTTTGTTGTTGATTATAAGCCCCGGTGCTTAGAGCACAGGGGTGAAGTTTTGTGGTGCTTTATATATATGAAATTAAAACTTTGTGTTAAAATAAAGTTAAAGTTTTTTATCCGAGGTTCAGGTGGAGAAAAGCATTCTCTGTGAATAAACTCCAGCTGGGCCTGAGAATTACTTGATTAGTAGTATTAGTAGGAGGTTGAAGTTGTGAAAAAAAATATAGAAGAGCTTAAAAAGATTGCATCAGTTATAAGAAAAGACATAATAAAAATGCTGACTAAGGCTGGCTCAGGCCATCCAGGCGGTTCACTGTCTGCAGTTGAAATTTTAACTACATTATATTTTTATGAGATGAATGTTGATCCTGAAAATGCCAGAGATTTAGATAGAGACAGATTTGTACTTTCAAAAGGGCATGCGGCTCCAGTACTGTACAGTACTCTTGCTAGAAGAGGATATTTTAGTGTGGAGGAGTTAAAGTCTCTTAGAAAACTGGGTTCTATACTTCAAGGACATCCTAATATGAATGAAACTCCTGGTGTTGATATGTCTACGGGATCCTTGGGACAAGGAATATCTGCTGCTGTTGGTATGGCACTTGGCGGTAAAATCGATAAAAAAAGTTATAGAGTTTATACCCTGTTGGGAGATGGCGAACTTGAAGAAGGTGAAGTCTGGGAAGCTTCTATGGCTGCAGCTCATTATAAGTTGGATAATTTGACAGCTTTCATAGATGCAAATGGACTTCAGATAGACGGCACCTGTGAAGAGGTAATGTCTGCTTATCCCATCGGAGAAAAATTTAAAGCCTTTAAGTGGCATGTTATAGAAATAAATGGACATGATTTTAAGCAGATTATAGATGCTATTGAAGAGGCGAAATCAGTTAAAGATAAACCAACTGCTATAGTTTGTAAGACTGTCAAGGGCAAGGGGGTATCCTTCATGGAAAATCAGGTAGGGTGGCATGGCTCTGCACCCAACATAGAACAATGCGAAGAGGCATTAAGGGATATAGGAGGTGAAGAGTAATGTCAAATAAAATAGCAACTAGAGAAGCTTATGGGAAAGCTCTTGTAGAATTGGGAGCTGAAAATAAAAAAGTAGTGGTCTTTGATGCAGACCTTTCGAAATCCACCAAGACTGCCGGATTTAAAAAAGCTTATCCTGAAAGGTTTATGGATATGGGAATAGCAGAAGCCAATATGATGGCGGTGGCAGCTGGGATATCCACCTGTGATAAGATACCCTTTGTAAGCACTTTTGCCATGTTTGCTACTGGGAGAGCCTTTGAACAGATAAGAAACTCCATATGCTATCCAAACTTAAATGTTAAAATATGTGCTACTCATGCAGGACTTACAGTAGGCGAAGACGGGGCCTCCCATCAGTCGGTAGAGGACATATCCCTTATGAGGAGCATTCCCAACATGACAGTTATCTGTCCTAGCGATGCAGTGGAGACAGAGGCAGCAGTTAGAGCCGTGGCTGAAGTGAAAGGACCCTGTTATGTGAGACTTGGAAGATCTAAAGTTTCCGTTATAAATAATAATGAGGATTATAAATTTGAAATAGGGAAAGCTATAAAAATGAGGGAAGGAAAGGATGCAGTTATAATTGCTACAGGGATAATGGTAGAGGCAGCATTGGAAGCCTATAATACTCTGGCTGAAGAGGGAATAAAGGTATCAGTTTTGAATATACATACTATAAAACCTATAGACAAAGAAGCAATAGTGGAAACTGCTAGAAAAACCGGTGTAGTTATAACTGCGGAAGAACACAGTATTATAGGTGGGCTGGGTTCTGCCGTATGTGAAGTGTTAAGTGAAAATTTGCCTACGCCAGTTATAAGGATAGGCATTAAAGATACTTTTGGGGAAAGTGGAAAACCCAATGAACTTTTAAAAGCTTATGGGTTGACCGGAGATGATATAGTTAAAGCTGTTAAAAAAGGACTGTCTTTAAAATAAATATGGGTTAGAAGAGATGCTGATTTATAGGGCATCTCTTTTGCTAAATTCTCCGTAATAATAATTTCATATATTTAACTTTTGGTTTTTTGCATTATTATGATATAATGTTTGATGTAATGTGCAAGCTTGGAAACTTGTTAAATATAAGGAGAGGTTTAAATGATACAGTTTAAAAACGTGAGCAAGGTTTACAACAACAACATATTTGCATTGTCTAATATAAACCTGGATATCCAAAAGGGAGAATTTGTGTTTTTAGTTGGACCTAGCGGTGCGGGAAAAACTACATTTGTGAAAACTATTTTAAAGGAAATTGAACCTACAAGTGGAAATATAATAGTTAATAATGTAGACATTACGAAATTAAAGAGAAATCAAATACCCTTATATCGAAGAAGGTTGGGAGTTGTTTTTCAGGATTTTAGGCTAATACCAACCCTCAATGTTTATGAAAATGTGGCTTTTGCCATGAGGGTAATTGAAGCACCCTTGAGAGAAATAAGGAAAAAGGTCCCCATTGTATTGTCCCTGGTTGGACTTGCCAACAAATATAGATCCTTTCCCCATGAGCTTTCGGGTGGAGAGCAGCAGAGAATTTCTCTGGCAAGAGCTATAGTAAATAATCCATCTATACTGATAGCGGATGAACCTACAGGAAATTTAGATCCAGATACTTCTATGGATATAATGGATACTATAAATGACATAAATCATGCTGGAACTACGATATTAATGGCAACCCATGCAAGCAATATAGTGAATTCTATGAGAAAGAGAGTTATAGCAATAGAAAAAGGTATTATAGTAAGAGATGAACAGAGGGGTGCATACGGTTATGAGGATTAGTGCCATGGGGTTTTTTGTGAAAGATGCATTTAGAAGTTTAAAGAGGAATAAGACTATAAGTATAGCAGCAGCGGCAACAGTAGCAGCTACACTTTTTATATTCGGAATATCTATGCTTACAATGCTGAATATCAAACAGGGAATATTGGAGATACAGTCTAAGGTAGAAGCAAAAGTGTATTTGGAAGATAATATAACTATGTCTCAAAAAAGGGATATTGAAGATAAGATAAAGAATATAGATGGAGTAGTCAATTTGAGCTATGAAACAAAATCTGAGGCGCTGAATAAATTTAAAAAGCAACTGGGAGATCAGAATAAATCACTGGTGGAGGGACTAGATAAGGACAATCCGATTCCAAGTTCATACATAGTTAAAGTTAGCAGTCCGGAAATTATTTCCAAGGTAGTCAGCAACATAAAAGGAATGCCTGGAATATACAGTATCCAGGATGGGAGAGGTATTGTAGATAAAATTGTAACTATAACCAGAACTATAAAGTGGGCAGGAAGTATTATATTTGTATTGCTCATAGGAGTTTCACTGTTTTTAATAGGAAATACAATAAAGATAACAGTTTATTCAAGAAGAAAAGAAATAGGTATAATGAAATATATTGGAGCTACAGATTGGTTCATAAGATGGCCTTTTATTATAGAAGGTATAATAATAGGGGTAATAGGGGCAATAGTATCAAATTTAGTACTGTATTATCTGTATAGGATAGTTTATGCTAAGGCGTCATCTGCATTTATAATGATGCAATTGATAAGCCCGCATTATGTGGCTACCACTGTGTTTGGATTGTTTATTTTAGCAGGTGTGATAATAGGTGCAGCAGGAAGTGTAATGTCTATTAGGAAATTTTTAAATGTTTAAATTGACATAGCTTTTTATTAACTGTTTATTAGAGGTTGTTTCGAAATTTATTTGAAACAGCCTCTATGGTTTTATGAGCAAACTCAACCTAAAACTAACAATCACTTTATAATTGTCTTGAAAGTATTTATAAATATTTCCGCAAATTTATTTTTTAGTGTTATAATTATTTAAGATTTACATAAATACTATTATATAGTGAATGTTTCAGAAAACGAGGTGTATAGTTTGAAAAGTAAAAAAAGATGGATAACGTGGACTGTAGTTATTGTACTTGTGACAAATATTCTTACAATGTTTGGAACTACTAGTTTTATAAAAAATACTCAAAGTAATGTAATGGGAGAATTTTCAAAGTTATTTGAGGTCAGAAACCAATTGTATAAATATTACGATGGACCTATAAATGATAATACATTAGTGGAAGGAGCCATTAAAGGAATGACTTCGTCACTAAATGATCCATATACTGTATTTATGAATAAAAAAGAATATGATGATTTTAATGTTCAAACTGAAGGAAATTACAGTGGAATAGGAATTCAGGTTACGTCAAAAAACAACAATATTGTAGTAATGAGTGTGTTTGATGGTTCACCTTCTAAAAAAGCAGGAATAATTGCAAATGATATAATTCAAAAAGTGAATGGGATTACTGTAAATGGAAAGGATCTTGATAAAGCTGTATCGCTTATGAAGGGTAAGGAAAATACAGAAGTTACCCTTACGTTGTACAGAAAAAATAAAGGCAGCTTCAATGTGAAAGTCAACAGACAAAAGATAGACATTTCTACAGTAACTGGCGAGATGCTTCAAAATAATGTAGGATACATACAGGTGTCTATGTTTGATGAAAATACAGCTAAAAGTTTTAAGGATAAATTAAATACATTGAGAAGTCAGGGGATGAAATCACTAATAGTGGATTTGAGAGATAATCCGGGGGGACTGCTGGATCAATGTGTAGATATGATTTCCAATTTTGTACCGAAGGACAAAGTAATAGTTTCCACTATAGATAAGTATAATAATAAAAAAGAATATAAATCAAAAGGTGGAGATTTTAACGGACTGCCCTTAACTGTACTTACCAATGGGAATACAGCCAGTGCCTCGGAAATATTTTCGGGAGCAATTAGAGATTATAAACTTGGGACTTTAGTTGGAGAAAAGACTTATGGAAAGGGAGTCGTTCAGACCGTTCTGGATACAGGAGATGGGACTGCACTTAAGGTTACTATTTCTAAATACTATACTCCAAATGGTGAAAATATACACAAAAAGGGAATAAAACCTGATGTGAAAGTGGAATACCCCGAAGTTCTTAAAAATTCACCTTATGATAGAAATAAAGATCCACAATTTAATAAAGCTTTAAATATAGCAAAAAATAAAATAAAATAGAATTGTAGATAATTTTGACGATATGTGAATATATAATTATAATAT
>NZ_FXYI02000204.1:0-5871 GCF_900184915.1 Clostridium sp. HV4-5-A1G
GAAATCCTTGGTGTTCACATCATGGCACCCAGGGCCACGGATCTCATAGGGGAAGCTGCACTTGCACTGAGGCTTGAGGCCACTGCAGATGAAGTTATAACTACAATACATGCTCATCCAACCATAAATGAAGCTTTCAAAGAAGCCGCGCTGGCTGTCCAAAACAGAGCTCTCAATTCTGTAAATTAAAAATTAATTTAATTTGAATAATTCTAAGCTTTAATAATTTTTTTATTGAGGCTTAGAATTATTTTTTAGAGGTGGTAACATGGTGAAATTTTCCGAAATTATAACATACAAATTATTGTAGTATTCTTTCTAAATAAACATTCATATGCAGAAAATTTTTTTAATATAATATTTTAGGATCTATATTTGAGGAGAGTATTATATTTATGAAAAAATTATTGAAAGTTTTATCAATGCTTGTGCTTATATCTGCATCAGTTTTTGCAATTCAATTTTATTTTGATAAAACACATCCCAAAATTCAGGTGGAGTTGAAAGACAACGCTCTAAGTTGTAGTTTGAAATATAGTGGGCTAAAGAACTCAGTTGATTTCACAGTGGATGAAAAGAATAATTATTACATAGCATATAAAAATAAAATACAGATTATAAAAGAAAATGGAAAGAGTTATGATATATTCAAAGATCCTGAGCTGGATATTCACAGTATAGACTATTTTAAAAATAACCTATATTATTCTTCGAAAGATAAAATATATTGCTATAACATGAAACAAAATAAAAATACAGTTCTTTTAGACAATCTCCCTAATTATGGAGATTATAAAGACAGCCTATTAAAAGTAAGAGGAGAATATATATATATATCCATAGGGGCTGCAACTAATTCAGCTGTAGTGGGGGATGACAACAAATGGGTTAAGAAGAATTTCTATGCCCATGATGTGACACCAGAGGATATAACCTTGAGGGGAATTAATTTCGGAAAGTACAAGAGAGGGGCATTTCAAAGTTATAATACAAAGAGCTTAAAGGGGCAGATAGTGCCACAGCATTTTCCAGGAAATGCCTCCGTAATAGTATATAATATAAAAAACGACAGCAGTGAAACTTTTGCCTGGGGGATAAGAAATATAGGCGGTATGGATTTTACAAGTAATAATAAACTTATATGCAGTGTTGGAGGTATGGAAAATAGAGGGAGCAGGCCTGTTATAGGAGATACGGATTATATATATGATATAGAGAAAAGTATATGGTATGGATGGCCGGATTACAGCGGCGGTGATCCAGTTACTTCTCCAAAATTCAAGAGTGTCAAAGGTTCACCACTGCAGTTCATACTTGACAACCACCCAAGCACAAATCCTCCGGCTCCATTATATCAGCATAAAAGTGTAGGTACTATAGGGACTTTAGCTGTAGATGCAAATGGAGATTTAAAATCGAGAGATTGTATATTTTTTTATGATAATTCAGATAATATGATCTATAGTTTTCGAGGAGCAGGTTCCCCTTTAGCAGAAGTTAAATTTAAGGATATTTCTAAAATTTCCAGTATAAAGATATACAATAAGTCATTGTTAACACTTGACGGAGAGAGTGGATATTTATATAGTATAAAAAGAGGCAAAATTAATGTAAAGCCGGAAGTAAATAAAAGCATTTACCTATATTTACTTTTAACGGTGATACTTGGAATTATATTGATTTTAAAGAATCAAAATTCTTGAAAGTGCATTAGTATATTTAAAGAGGAGATTATTATTGGATGAAGCGTGGAATTGAAAAAACTTATGGAAATGCTGTTAAAGGTATATTCCTTGCAGTAAACCCACTTAAGAAAAAGATCATGAAGACAAATTGTACTGTTCATAAGTTTATAATTATACAGGCTATAGAAATATTAAAGATCAATGGATATACGGAAGAATATAAGTTTTTTAAAAAATACGTAAAGGCTTTGAATATAGGAGTTACCTGGGCAGATCAAGATTTTAAGAGTTCAAATCATTTTTATCATATAACTAGAGGCAGAGGACTATACGGGTTTTCAGATGCACTGACAGAATGTAAGAAATATTACAATAGATCATTACAATTTCTGAAAGATAGAGAAATTCAAAGGGCTTTATTTTATTTTGGAGCATCCTGCCATCTTGTTCAGGATGTTACAGTCCCACATCATGTAAACAATAAGCTTTTAAACAGTCATAGAAAATTTGAACTCTGGATAATAGGAAAGCTTATGACAGATTATTCTTTTACTACAGAAGAGGAACCCATAATGTATGATAAAGTAGATGATTTTATAAAGAACAATGCCATAATGGCAAACAGCACCTATATAAAAAACAGAAATATAGAGTCCAGAGAGGAAAGATACGGTAGGATATCCATGATTATTATAAAAGAAGCTGAGAGGACTACAGCAGGCTTTATGCTTAAATATTTCAATGAAATAAAAAATTTAAAAATTCTTCCATAGCTTGGAGGATTTTTTTTCCTTTTACAGAACATATATAATAGGTATATAGCATATTATGTATTTTATTATATTTTTTACTATATGTTCATAAAGGATAGTGATTCGATTGAATAGAAATATATTTATAAATATGGAAAATGAAATATTTAAGGGAAACTTACTGGATGTAGGTCTTGACAATCAGGGCATAGTATATAATGTATATAAGCAATTTAACGATAACATAAATGTCGAATATATAAGTGGAAAAGATGAACGGAAAAATATAATGGAGGACTACTATGATAATTGTATACTGTTATTTTCTTTTGATAAACTCTGTTTTAATTTTAAAAAGAAAAATTTTATAATGAATATACATAGATATTTGAATAAAAATGGATTTTTGCATATATGGGATATAGACAAGGGATATAATAAAATTTTTTGTGGAGATATAAAAATAGCAGTACCTGGAGGAAAACTTAAGAAAATAAAAATAAGGGATTTTAATATTTTAAAAAATAGTTCTAAAGAAAATACTTTAAAGCTGCTGGAAGATTATTTTAAGGTTTTAGATTTTAGAAATTCAGATGGAATTTACTATATAAAGGCCAAGAAAAAAATATTGTCTAGTTTCAAACGAAATTCTAAATTGTAATTTGTGATGCCTATTAGAAAACTATGGTGATTTGGAGGTAAATAGGAAACTCATATGAAGATATTACTGACTGCATTGAACTCAAAATATATTCACAGTAATTTGGCAATAAGATATTTAAGAGCTTATACCGAGAAACTTGATTATGATTGTGTTATAAGGGAGTTCACAATAAATGATATACTGGATAGAGTTTTAGAGGAGATCATAAGTGAGAAACCTAACATAGTAGCTTTTTCCTGTTACATATGGAATATAGAGTATATCAAATCTCTGGCTGTACTGATTAAGCTTGTTGATCCTAAAATCCAGATTCTATATGGAGGTCCGGAGGTCTCCTATGACAGCTGTAAATTTTTAAAAGATGCTGCGGGAGAATACGTAATCATAGGAGAGGGAGAAGAAACTTACTGCGAATTTGTAAAACTTCAGATAGAAAATTTCAGGAATTCAGGTAGAGAAAATAGTGAAACAGATTTTTTAAAGCTTAAGAATATAAATGGACTTTGTTTTAAATGGAATAACAAAATAATTTTAAATGAATATAGAAGATTAATGGATATGAACAGAATAGTATTTCCCTATAAAGTGAAAGAGGATTTTCAAAATAAGATAATATATTACGAATCCAGCAGAGGATGTCCTTTTAACTGTAAATACTGCTTATCTTCAACCACTGCAGGTGTCAGATTTCTAAATATTGAAAGAGTGAAAGCGGAACTTCAATTTTTAATGAGAAAAAATATAAAACTTATAAAATTTGTAGACAGGACTTTTAACTGCAACCATGAATTTACTATGAAACTCTGGAAATTTATAATAGATACAGATACAAATATTACCTTTCATTTTGAGATCTCGGCAGATATCCTTACAGAAGATGAAATAGAATTACTTCAAAGGGCCCCTGCAGGAAGAATTCAACTTGAAGTTGGAGTTCAAACTACAAATGACAGGGTTCTAAATAATATAAACAGACATGTTGAGTTTCAAGAAATAAAGAGAAAAGTGAAAAAAGTAGAAAAAAACCACAATGTAAAACAGCATCTTGATTTAATAGCAGGACTTCCGGGAGAGGATTTTAGTTCCTTTAAAAAATCATTCAATGATGTGTATTCTGTGAAGCCAGAAGAAATTCAGCTTGGATTTTTAAAACTTTTAAAGGGATCTGACCTGAGGAAAGATGCAAAAAATTTGGGAATTGTATATTCTCCTTATGCCCCATATGAGGTTTTAAAAACAGACAACATAAGTTATGAAGAACTAGTTGTATTAAAAAGGATAGAGAAGATGGTAGATAAGTACTATAACTCTGGAAAGTTTACACATATACTAAATTATTTTACAACTAAGTTTAAAACCGCCTTTGACTTTTATTATGAATTGGGAATGTTTTTTTATAATAGTGGATATTTAACTAGAAATATATCATCGGCAGAATATTATAAGGTGTTTGTCGAATTTGAAGAACAGTATTTAAAGGAAAAAAATGTTGAATTAAATGAGATAATAAAATATGATTATCTTAAGTTCAATAAAAAACGATGGCTTCCAGATTTTTTATTGAGATATAGGGATAAATATGGAGAAAAACTTATAAAGCAAAAAATACAGGATAAGGATATAGCGGTATCGAAGAATTATTATCTTGAAAAATTTTCTATAAATATAGAAAAGCTCTTGAAAAGCTCCCTTATAGAAAAAGAAGATGGATATGTGGTATTTGACGGAGAAAGGGAATTATATTTTTTCGGCCATATTTAAATAATGAAGGAGTTGATATTATGAACTTGACTATTGATGACAGAGCCCTTGAATATGCAAGAGAAAAAGGCGGAGATTTTGTAGTTAAAACTGTTTCTACATCCGGAGGATGCTGTGCTATGGAAGTACGGGAGATAACTGTAGAATTTTCAAGTGATTTTAAAGGAAGCAATAAAATATTTAATAGGTACAACTATAAGGGTATAAATGTATATGTAGAAAGAGGACTTGAAATGGAGGAAGAAGTACTCATATATGAAAAAGCTAAGCTGCCTTTAATTGGAAATCTATTTGGTTCGAAGGGAATATCTGTAAGATATCTTTAATTATTTTTAGACTGGATATGAATTGAGCTGCCCTAAGGTATTAAAATAGGACAGCTTCATTTTTTTGCCCAATTATATTAATCTGAATCTTTTACCTTATATACTTTTTTTGCCCTGTCTGTATACAAAATGCCGAACAAATGATCTATTTCATGGCAAAATACATTGGATACAATTCCATCAACTTTGTAAGTCAATTCATTGCCCTCTATATCCTGACTTGTCACTAAGATTTTTTTTGGCCTTATCACAACTCCTTCATATCCTGGATAACTCAGGCATCCTTCTACACTTTCCTGTCTGCCTGTTTTTTTGATTATTTTAGGATTTATTAAAATTATAGGCTTAGAATCTTCTTTTTTTAAGTCTATAACTACAATTTTCCTGAGTATTCCTATTTGAGGAGCAGCGAGGCCAACACCGTCAGGACTGTTATTTAAAGTATCCTTAAGATCTTCTATAATTTTCAGAATTTCATCGTCTATTTCTTTCACTGGTCTGCTAACTCTATTCAGCAATTTATCTCCAAATTGCAATATCTTTCTTATTGCCAAATATATTACCTCCCTATTAATCTAATCGCCAATAAATAAATTATACATTTATTTCATAAAAGGATCAATTTAGATTTAATAGCTTTACATTTTGAGTTAACTATTATATTATTAGTGTATATATAAGAG
>NZ_FXYI02000205.1:0-5868 GCF_900184915.1 Clostridium sp. HV4-5-A1G
ATATAATTCATTTATTATTATCTATTACAGGAGTTTCACCTTGTTTAATAAGACCCAACTTCTCTCTGGCTAATTTTTCTATATATATGTCAGATGCAGACATTTTAACTTCATCCTGTAATTTTTGGTTTTTTACCTTCAGCTTTTGTTCTTCAGTTTTTCTCTCGACTATTTGCTTTTTTATATTCTGCATAGTAATCTGCTGGCTTACGAATATATAGCCTATGTATAAAACTAACAGTAAAAAGAATATATTCTTCCATTTAACCTTTATCTTCAACAATAATCACCAGTTTCTTTAATTAAAACTTTTATCTAAACTATATTAGATGCCTATGAGAACATAATCTTATCTTCAATTATCACAAATAACATTATATTTATATTGTAATTTGATTTTTAATTTTCTTCAAGTTAATTCTTATAATTTCTTTTATTTTTTTTCTTAATTATATAAATAACGTACTGAAAAAAATATACTAGAGTATTTAAAATTACCCTGAATACCCTTCCCAATATTCTAAACAATTTTTCATAAAAGCCTATAAATATGCGGCTAAAAATTTTTAAATACAAATATATACCCACTGCCAATAAAATGTATACATACATTCTTAAATAAGCATAATTAGTATACATCAAAAATACAAATACAATTACAGCTGTAAACAACCAAAATAGAGTGTCTTCTATAAACATTATTATTTTATTTAAGCCACTTAATCCCCTTATTAACCTGTAAAAATCAAACAGCACCCCAGTTATTATTCCTGCCATAATACTAAACAATATAATTCTGACCTGATCACCTATTGATATAATCATAATAATCCTAACTACTTAAACATTTTAGACAATAAATTATGCTTTTTCTTCTTAGGCTCATTATTTATATAAACACAGGAATTTATAGTGCCTATTATACTAACATCACCATTTTGGACATCTAATTTATTCATCTTTAAATCTTTACCCTTAATATCAAGAATTCCAAGATTGGTATTTAACGATATTTGATCCTCATTAAAACTTATAACTTCAATAATACCTGTTAGTATTAACTTTTTCCTATTTTCAAGACTTAGTAGGCTCTTTTTGTCTTCAAGCTTTATTTCTTTTTTCTCCATAAAACATCCCCTCCACCTATAATAAATATATGTGGCTGGAATAATTTATATTACTTTCTATTTCACATCTTTTGTCTCCGCAATTATTTTATACATATTTTGAACATCTTCCTTTTTAACATAATTTTTAACATTTAAAATTTTTGCTTTAAGACTATTGTTTGCATATATGATTTCTATTACGTCTCCCTCTTTGATCTCAGTGCTAGGTTTTGCCACTTTACCGTTTACTATAACCCTTCCACTTTCACAGGCTTCTTTTGCAACGGTTCTTCTCTTTATTATTCTAGATACTTTAAGATATTTATCTAACCTCATGCAAATTCTCCTTTTTAAAGCAGAAAACCCAGATTTTCATCCAGGTTTTCTGAAAATATATTATTTATTTACTTTATCTTTAAATTCTTTACCCGCTTTAAATACAGGAACTGTTGACTCTGGTATGTTTATCTCCTCTTTAGTTCTAGGATTCCTTCCCATTCTAGCAGCTCTTTTTCTCACTTCAAATGTTCCAAATCCAACTAATTGAACTTTTTCCTTTTTTTCAAGTGTTTCCTCTACACTTTCTATAAATCCCTTTAAAGCTGCCTCTGCATCTTTCTTCGTTAACTTTGACTTTTCTGCTATACTAGCAATTAATTCTGATTTATTCACCTTTTTTACCTCCTCTTATTTTCATAGACATATGTGCAAAATCATGCAAATATCTTTACAAATTACTCCCAATTAAATTCAATTAGGAACTATAGAAAGTAATAAACATTCATGTATTCGTACAAAAACAACTAACCTTTAACTTATGTATATTGCATACGTAATTAAATTATTTATCACTTACTATATTTAATTATAATATATATAGCCATATTCTGCACTAATTTATAAACTCCTTCTTTTTTTTGCATATAAAACTCAGATTTATTTATTTTTAGATTCCTCCCAAAGTTTATCCATTTCCTCTAATGTCATATCCATCATATCTAAACCATGAGCCATAGCACTTTTCTCTATATATGCAAAACGTTTTATAAATTTCTCTATAGTATAATTTAATGCAAATTCAGGGTCGATGTCAAGGAATCTTGCTACATTTACACATGCAAATATTAAATCCCCTATTTCTTCTACTATTTTTACCTTTTCTTCACTTTTATATACATTTTTTACTTCATAATATTCCTCTAAAACTTTATCCAGTGCACTTTCAACTTTGTCCCAATCAAATCCCACATCTGCAGCTTTTTTCTGAACCTTTACTGCTCTCATAAGACCCGGCAAAGTTTTAGCTACATGTATAAGCTCATCTGTATATGTTTTTAGGCCCTGTTCTTCCTTTTTTATAATATTCCAATTCGTAAGTACCTGCTCTGTATTGTCTATATTCTCACTTCCAAATACATGAGGATGCCTATTTATCATCTTATGGCATATGCCATTAATTACATCCCTTATATTAAAAAATCCCTCCTCTTCTCCTATTTGACAGTGAAATATTATCTGAAATAATACATCACCAAGTTCTTCTACAAGATTTGCATCGTCTTTTTCATTTACAGCTTCCATCACCTCATAACTTTCTTCTATAAGATATTTTTTTAAGCTGTCGTGATTTTGCCCTTTATCCCAAGGGCATCCTGTATCACTTCTTAATTTCTTCATTATATCCAATAAATCCTTTAAATCATATGTAATTTCTAAATTTTTAGGTATATAAACTGTTGTTAAATAATCTATATCGCTTTGCCTATCTAACTCATATAATTTTATTTTCCTTATAATCTCACTGTTTTTAATTCCTGCAGACTTTATAAAATATATTTCAATATCATCTCCATAGTACTCCATCAAGGCCAATTTAACCTGGGATGCAATTAATTTATCATACACTTGGGTTATTATGATACCAGTTCTTTTGTCCAGCATCTGATTTTTTATGTTAAAAGCATCAATTATTTTCAACCCGTCGCCAGCATCTATATTCAGTCTCTCTATAATAGTATCTATAAAACTGACTGACGGTACTATATCTATATCCAAAGATCTTTTTCTGCATAGTTCTATCAATAATTGAACTGACTTTTCCGCTACTAGAGGATGACCTGGAACTCCATAGGCTATCTGTTTGAACTTTTCATCTTTTTGTACCAAATCCTCTGCAATAGATTTATATACATCTTCAAATTTATCTTTGTCTTTGTACATATAGTCATAGGTATGAAAACTTATGCCTAATTTTTTTAAATAATTTACAGTGGGATGTTTTTCTGTTCTCAAATAGACTTCATCTGAATTTTTAAGTATATTTACGGCACCCAAGGTAAGAGATTCTACTGAGCCTGGACCTAGGCCTACTACCTTAATCATTTGTAAACCTCCTTATCTTTTTAAAAATTTACTTTTTATATAGTTATACCTAAATATTTTAAATATAACTATAAGCGGAATATAGATGATCAATCCTGAAATTATAGCCAGAAAACATGCTATTCTACTGCTTACTGTATAATTATAGACGCACATATAGATAATTACAACAGCTATTATCATAAAAATAGAAGCAAAGGCGGGTTTAACTACGATTTCAAAATAATTTACATCTATTTTTAATTTTCTAACAAGAAATATTATATTTAAAATACAAGTCAGAACATAGCCTGCTATGCTTCCACAAATGGCTCCATAAATATTTACATGGGGAATTGCTACTAAAAATGAAGTCAAAATTACTTTTACAATACATCCTAAAGATAGATTGAGTACAGGCCTAATATAATATCCTACCCCTTGTAATATAGCGGTAGATGTCTGCACCAATATTATAAATGGTATTGATAGTGCAGAATACTGAAGTATACTAGAACCGGCAGATTGACCTGGAAATATCAAATCTAAAATCGGATAAGCCAAAGTATACAATCCAAGCATAGAAGGAAGAGCAATCACCATAGAAAGTCTAAAGGATAAATCCACCTTGTTAATCACATCTAATTTTCTATTTAATATGTGTGATTCTGCAATTATAGGCATTAAGGAGGCACATAATGCAGCTGATATAGTAAGAGGTATGTTTATCAATATAAATGCTTTTCCCGTAAGTTGTCCATATAATATTGCTGCATCTTTATATGTAAAACCTGCTTCTAATAACTTCTGAGGCACCAGTGCCGAATCTATAAGACTCATTATACTACTGACGGCAGCCCCTAAAGATACTGGAATTGCTATATACAACAGTCTGCTCAGTATATCTTTGTTATCTGTCACTTTAACATTTATTTCTTTTCTTATAGGAATATATTTTATTATTAAATATATTCCCCCAAATAATCCACCTGCAGCTGCCCCCAAAGCCGCTCCACCTGCAGAATATTCTATGCCTTTAGGTAAAAGCAAGTATGCAAGTCCAACTCCAACTACCACTCTTCCTATCTGCTCTATAATCTGAGATACAGCGGTATAGTTCATATTTTGAAGTCCCTGAAAAAAGCCTCTAAATGCACTCATTATAGATATGAACATAGGTGCAAAGGCTATAGCTACCAGTGAATAGTAGGACTTTCTATCCCATTTTAGAAAATGTATAATTGGATTTGAGAATATAAGAAGCACTGCCGTAAAGCCTGTTCCTAAAATGAACATTAAAAGTAAAGACTTTCTCAATACTTGAATAATACCTTTATAATCCCCAAGTGCATTTTTTTCCGATACCATTTTAGATACAGCCACAGGTATACCCGATGCAGCTGCAACAAAAAACATATAAAGGGGGAAAGACATCTGATAATATCCCACCCCTTCATCTCCCACTAGCATTTGAAGTGGCCATCTAAAAAATAATCCTAGAAATTTGGATATTATACCTGCTGCTCCTAATATAATCGTACCTTTTATAAGTGACTGCTTTTTCATAAAAATACCTCCAAATTGCTATAGTTGCAAATAATTTATTTCCATGTTTATAATTATTTAAAATTTGAAAGTATTATTACTTTAAGTGAATATTTTTTATATCACAGTCAATACTTCTTTAATAGATTAAATGACTGTTACACTGAGATGAAGTTTGCCCATAAAAAAATGGCAGCTAATGCCGCCATTTTTTCCTATTGTTCCATTTGCTTTCCAAGAAATGAAGATGCTGTTTCAGCCAGCTTAGTTTCCACATTGCCAAATTTAGCTTCCTCTTTGGATGCTATTATTACAGCTCCAATAGCATCTCCACCAGATATTATAGGGCATATAACTTGAGCAGAATATTTTCCCTGAATATCTTCATCATCATATATGGGTATAATTCCTTTTCCTTCAGAAGCTGAAACTGTCTTTCTATCATCTATTAATTTTTCCAATTCTGAACTTATTTTTTTATCCACATATTCCTTTTTAGGAGCTCCACTTATGGATACAACACTATCTTTATCACATATCATAATTATATGACCTACAGTCTGCTGTAGTGATTCAGTATATCCCTTGGAAAAATCACTGAGCTCACCAATAGGCGAATACTTTTTTAATATAACGCCTCCTTCTCTGTCCGTAAATATCTCTAAAGGATCCCCCTCTCTTATTCTAAGTGTTCTTCTTATTTCCTTCGGTATGACAACTCTACCTAGGTCGTCTATACGTCTAACAATTCCTGTTGCTTTCATGTTTAGAATTCCTCCTCAAAAATAATAATATATAACCTGTCTCTTATAAACATATGACGATCCCGCCGAACCTACAAGTGTGAATGGCG
>NZ_FXYI02000206.1:0-5783 GCF_900184915.1 Clostridium sp. HV4-5-A1G
AATTTAAATTTTATAAATATTTGAAGGATTTATGTAAAAGGGGGAGAATATAAAATATAGAGAGGGGTTGGTTATATTATGGGAAAAGTACATGTTTCAAAGTCACAGTTAATAAAAGATAAAACCGATAAAATTGAAAAAATATTTGGTGATTTAAAAGAAGATTCCAGCTTAGAGGGATTTATAGGAATGTTTAAGCAGAATTATCCTGAAGATTGGAATAGGATAGTGAAACGTTATGATGAACATAAAAAACTGAGAAAAAAAGGGAAGAATTATCCTATGCCTGAACCCAAAAAATATCTTGAAAATATCTACAATAGCTATATTGATAAAAAAAATTGATGGATTGGAATATTGGAAAAGAAGTTGCCTCAAAATAAATCTTGAGGTATTCTTTTTTATATAATATAAAAATTTCTGTACAAATTATTTTATTTCCTATATTATATTAATGTAAATGGATAAAATGATTTGTATTTTTAAAATAATATATTTAGGGGATATATATAAGATGAATAGAACTATTTTGATGGTGGACGATGAACAGAGGATGAGAGTTCTCATAGAGGCATATTTGAAAAGAGAGGGATTGAATGTCATTTTGGCGGAAAATGGCCGGGATGCGCTTGAAAAATTTAAGAAAAACCAGGTGGATTTGGTAGTACTTGATATAATGATGCCTGTAATGGATGGATGGGCAGCCTGTAAGGAGCTTAGAAAAATTTCAAATGTTCCAATAATTATGCTTACTGCTAGAGCTGAAGATGAAGATCAACTTTTGGGATTTCAATTGGGTACAGACAGTTATGTTACCAAACCTATAAGTCCTAAAATTTTAGTAGCTAAGGTAAAGGCGCTTTTAAAAAGAGTTTACGATGAAGATGACAGCGTGAGAGAAAATATTTATGGCGGTATTTTTATAAATGAGGAAGGACATGAAGTAAAAGTAGATGGGGAAACCGTATATCTTTCACCAAAAGAGTTTGAACTGCTGTGCTATTTAATAAAAAATAAGAACATAGTCTTGAGCAGGGAAAAAATTTTAGATTCTATATGGGGATTGGACTACTATGGAGATCTTAGGACAGTAGATACTCATGTTAAAAGATTGAGAGAAAAATTAGGAGTAAAGTCCTATTTAATAACTACAGTCAGGGGAATTGGTTATAAATTTGAGGTAAAAAATAATGAAGATAAAAAACATTTTCTGGGAAAATAGATTTATATTAAAGATAAGAAAAAATATAACCTGGAAATTATTTATAATAACCACTTTGGTGTTTATAATTTTTATAAGTAGCACTCTGATTTTTCAATCGTTATTTTTTGGAAAATTCTATATAAATAGGAAGGAAAAAAGTTTACAGAATGAGACACAAAAATTTAAAGCAGTTTATAATAGGGCAAAGGATGAAGATGAAGTAATAGATATTATAAGAAGTTTTGAAGAAGATAATAATGCTAAATTGGTTATAATGGATAAATATGATAAAATAAAATTTATAACAAAATTGAACAATGAAAATTATGATGCGGTTAGAATAAAGATAATAGATGATATTATAGTAAAATGGGCAGAAAATTCTAACCTTTTAAATGAGATGAAAAAATACAATAAAGCTGTAACTGTAATTACTGATAGAGAAATCTATGGGAGAAAAAATATCCTCACGGCTGTTCCAGACAATAAAAAGGAAGAGATAATATTTGCAGTGACTTCACTTCAGCCGGTGGATGAAGCATCTTCCGTAATAAAAGAGTTTTATATATATTTTTATATAGGTGCAGTAGTATTAATACTCATGCTCTCTCTTATATATACAAATATGGTATCAAAGCCTCTGGTTAAGTTAAATGATACTGCAAAGAAGATGGCGTCACTTGATTTTTCGGAAAAATGTGATATTAAAAATGAAGACGAAATAGGAAATTTAGCAAATACTATGAACTTTTTATCTGATAACTTAGATAAAGCTTTAACTTCACTTAAAAAGGCCAATGAAAAATTGGAAAAAGACATAGAAAGGGAGAGGAGAATAGAAAAAGTTAGAAAAGAATTTGTGGCTTCCGTATCTCATGAACTTAAAACTCCAATAAATTTAATAGAGGGATATGCGGAGGGGTTAAAGGATAATATATTTAAAGCGGATGAAAAGGACTATTACATTGATGTCATAATAGATGAAAGCAACAAGATGGCAAATCTGGTAGCAGATATGCTCAATTTATCTCACCTTGAATCCGGTACGATTAAATTGGATAAGGAGATATTTTTTATGGATGAACTCATAATTTCTGCATCCAGAAAATTTTTAAAGATTATAAAAGATAAAAATATAAGAGTCGATTTTAAAATGCTGAAGAATGTTAAGGTGTATGCTGACTGGAATAAAATGGAACAGGTTATGGTCAATTTTACTACCAATGCTATAAAAAATACAGAAGAGAGTGGAAATATAAACTTTTCCATGACAGAAAGTGGAAATGAGGTTATTATATCTGTAGAAAATACTGGAAAGAATATACCAGAAGAAGATATGGATAAGATATGGAACAATTTTTATAAAATAGATAAGTCCAGAAACAGGGAATTAGGCGGTACTGGCATTGGTCTTGCCATAGTTAAAAATATATTGGAATTGCACGGTTACAAATATGGTGTAAGAAATACAGATAAAGGGGTTATATTTTATTTTGTTATGCATAAAATACATGAATAAGAAGCTTTTATTAATAATAGATTATGAATTTGTTAACAGAATGTTAAAAAACCTGTCATTTAAGTGTCACGTAAATGATATAAAATATAATCTAAGATCTAACTTATATTTAAAGTGATTGCTTAGAAGAGAGGAAATAAAATGAGGTTTATACATGTTAAAAACAGAAGAATGTTTGATGGATTATTTAATTTATTGGCTAATAATATAGATGTTATTTTATTTTTTAGCATAGTTTATGTAAAACTTATCTCCTATGAAAAGAGCATATCTTCAGGCTATATGGACAAGTCTGTGATTTTCCCAATAGCTGCATCAATATTGATATTAATAAGTTTTTCATTTCTTTTTAAAGAAAAAAATAGGACTAGTTTTTTATACATAGTCGATATTGTGTTAAGTGCAATACTTGTGGCAGATTTGATGTATTATAGATATTTCAAGGATATAACCACAGTGGCTGCTATAAGGAATGCTAAATTATTACAGGGAGTGTCATCAAGTGTAGGCAGTGTGGCTAGTGCAAAAGACCTTTATTATTTTTTGGACTTGTTTATTTTACTTCCTTTAGGAAGAATTTATAAAAAGAGGAGAAAAAATTCGAAGCCTCTACCTAAAAGAATATTGAGCTTTTTAATAATATTTGCATTGGGAATTGGAATAAATGCCGGTGTTTTTTACAGGGTTTCTAAAGAACAGCCTACACTGCTTACAGCTATGAGCAATAGAATATATTTAACCAATATGATAGGAAATATAGATTTTCATTTGGTAGATTCTTATAATTATATAAACAATGCTGTAAAAAATTCAAAAGACTTGCCTGAGGAAAGGGTAAAAGATATCAAAGCATTTTTACAGAAAAACAATAGTTCTACGGAGGAAAGTAATTTTAAGGGCATAGGAGAGGGAAAAAACCTGATAGTGATTCAGGTAGAAGCACTGCAGGGTTTTGTGATAAATCAAAAGGTAAATGGTCAGGAAATTACCCCAAATTTGAATAAATGGGTAAATAAATGCATGTATTTTGACAATTACTATTATCAGGTTGCAGGAGGAAATACATCAGATGCAGAGCTTATGTCCAACAATTCACTTTACCCAGCACAGTCCGGGGCTGCCTATTATACTTACAGTGGTAACAAATATGATTCCCTGGCAGCTGCACTGAAGGATAAAAATTATTATACTGCAGCTTTACATGGTAATAGTGAGGGATTTTGGAACAGAAATGTTATGTATAAAGCTCAGAGTTTTGACGATTTCTTTGGGGAACATAGTTTTAATGTAGATGAAAAAATAGGATTAGGGTTAAGCGATAAATCCTTTTTAAATCAATCACTGGAAAAAATGAAGAATTTCAAACAGCCCTATTATTCTTTTTTAGTCACATTAACGAGCCATTTCCCCTATGAAGCAGTAGATAAATATGGAGATTTTAATGTGGGCGAATATGAGGGAACATTTATTGGAAAATATTTAAAAGCCATACACTATACAGATGCACAACTTGGGAAATTTTTAGATAATCTTGAGAAAGATGGGATAATGCAAAACTCTATTATAGCCTTGTATGGAGATCATTTTGCCATTCCCAAAGACAATGCCCAGCAGCTTTTTAAATTTGGAAATGAAAGCAGCAGCGATGATTATACCTGGTTTAAATATCAAAAAGTACCTTTATTGCTTCATTTTCCAAATGATGAGTATGCAGGGGTAAACCATAGGTATACCTGCCAGATGGATTTATACCCTACACTGGCTAATATGTATAATTTACCCCAAAATTATATGTTTGGTAAAGACATGCTAAACGGAAACAGCCAGAAAGTTATTTTTAGAAATGGTTCTTTCATAGATGGACAAAACTTATATGTATCCTGGTCAAACACTTACTATGATTTGAAATCTGGGACTAAAGTAAATGAGACAGAAAAACTGAAGAAGGAAAAGGACGAGTATACAAAAGAACTGCAGTATTCGGATGATCTGCAGAATCATAATCTGATAAGTGAGTTCAGCCAAAAAAAATGAAAAGGGTATTGCAGTAAGTAAAAAAATAAACCACATCATAGTTAATTTTTCTATGATGTGGTATTTTATCTGCTATATTCCGTTTTAATAATTGTTGGCGATATCTTTTAATATTTGAGAACTGGCTGAGAGTTCTTGTAAAATGGCATTTATGTCTTCAAATTTTGAAACTTCATCGTTGAAGGTACCGTTTATACTATTCATATTTTTGTATATATCCGATATGGAATATTGAATCTTTTTTAAAATCTCGTCAATTTCTTTTAGAGAATCTGAACTGGAAGAGGATAGCTTTCTAATTTCATGGGCTACTACATCAAATCCCTTACCATATTCCCCAGCCCGGGCAGCTTCTATAGAAGCATTTAGGCCAAGTAAATTAGTTTGATTGGCTATATTTTTTACAAACGCCAATATTTCATCTGTTTCACTGGATTGATTTTTTGTATCTTCAATGCTGCTCTTTATGCTGCTGTTAGTTTTTGCCATAGCTTGTATATCTATTGACATGCTGTTGGTAGATTCACTGATTTTAGATAATGCATCTGAAAGAGATTGTGATAAATTAGATATTTTATAACTTCTGCTTAAATCTTTTACTATTGCGGCAGATCCTACTACTATACCTTTATCATCTATAACTGGAATGGACGTGGATTCAACTTCTTTCCCGAAAATTTTTTCTGGAATTCGTTCTGTGGCAATTTTTTTGGATTTCATTGCAGCGTAATCAGAACCTGAATTTGTTATTTTATCGCCAGGTTTTACATTTAAATTGAATTTTTCATTTCCAAATATATATGTATATTTTTCAGTGTCAGAAGTGGATATCAAGATGTCCTCTTTGAAAAAATTTTGTAAAAAAGGAGCTATGGAGGTAAATGCCTCTGATTGCTTAGTAGTAAAAAAAGTTTCCATTTGATTGTATTCCCCCTAGATATAAAGTTAGATCGTCTTGTAATTATGATTATATCATATTATATAGATATGAAGATAATATTTTAGTAAAACTGTATTAATTAGTAT
>NZ_FXYI02000207.1:0-5769 GCF_900184915.1 Clostridium sp. HV4-5-A1G
ACCATGTTAGCAAAAGTGCCTGCAATAAAAATTCTGATTTTATTAATAGGCTTGAAAATATTCAATATAAAAAATATTCTTTTCTTTTTTATTTAATTATACTTCATAAAATAAAATATCCCAAAAGGCTCTGTAAAATAAACCAAATCTCTTGGTGATACTGGAAAAATAACTAGAACTATTCAATTATTAACCCTAAACTCTAAAAGACCTTCCAGCAAGATAAATGCCGAAGGCCTTCTTCTATTTGTTTTTCTAAAATTCAGGTACGAAGGGGTATTCCTCTTAGGCAAACTCCATATGATCCTAAGAATCACTCACTTGATATTTATTCTCATACCTGGTGCATCATATGGTGCATAAGCGCCATTTTAACTACCCTGCTCAAATACTGCCTAGCATCATCAATTGACATATTACAGCATATCAGTGTATTTATTATATCCGGATGGTGACGTTCAAACATACTTATAATTTCCTGAGTATCTGAATTTATTTTTTCCTCCATATCTGATTCTGACATACCCTCCATCATTTCTGGCATCTGCTGATTTACATCCGGCATCTGCTGATTTGTATCCGGAGCCTGCTGAATGGGTTGTACCGTTGTTGCGCCTCCGCCACTGTCAATTCTATTCTCTTCATATTCACCGTTTCTAAACATAGACCTGTATTTTCTTCCTTTTAAAGCACCTCTCATCCCATTGTTAATTCTGCAATAGCAACACATTGGCATAATTCCCATATCTGAACGTATATATGGATACATAAAAACCTCCAATAAAATTTTATTATAATAGTATACTATGCAAAAGAATTAACTAAAGGTGCATGTTCGATTGCATAAATATATTTTTCAGCTTTTCGAACCAATCGAGCGGTTTCAACCTTACTCAAATCCGTACTATAAATACTTGGAGCTTTAGTCGTGGAATCTTCACCCTGTGCCCCATGCATGCTGCAGCCAGGCATTCCACTGGATGGGGCAGGTATTGAAGAATCAGGCTTGGAAGTATCCACGGTGGAAATATCATCAACCACTTTAATCACTCCTCTTATCATGCCCATTCCACAGCTGAAATTTATATCTCCGCCCTTCGGTGTAAATTCAATTATATTTTCACCAGCCTGTAAGTTCCTTTGAATATTTAAGGAAGGTACAATAATTTGTCCGTTACAGGAATTCAACGCTTTTCCATCAATTATCCACTTCACAGGTACATTTTTTTGAACATAAAGTCCATTGGGAATATATCCTGAATCATCTGCTGTCATTTTGATTATCTGAACTCCATCTTTTAAGGTTGATTTTCCAGCAGAAGATTCTGCAGATGTCTTATTGCCGTATAAACCGGCAGCCAATGTAGACACCGTAGGTATGTTTACACCAGCTAGGGCCAATCCCCTGCTTCCCATCACTATGCCTAAAACTATTACCAATATCCCGCTGAATTTCAATAAAGTTTTTGTATATCCCCTGCTGAGTATGCCGGATACTGCACCAAATCCCAGCATCAGAGGAACAGTACCAAGAGAAAACATCAACATGGACAATGAACTCTTAAGTATACTCCCTGTTCCCAGTGCATATAACTGCATTGCCTGAAGAGGCCCGCAGGGCATGAGTCCGTTTAAAATTCCAACCAAAAATGGTGTTCTTGGTTTTTTCTTCATGGAGCAGGCAGACCAAGGCAGCCTTATGTTAAATCTTTTAAATAAGCTATATCCACTCATATTGGATCCCATTATAATCATGAATATACCCGCAAATATTTGAAGCCCGGCCTTTATGGATATAGATAGTGAAAATACCGAACCAAGCCCTCCTACTATTCCACCGAGTACGGTATAGGACGTCACTCTGCCTGCATTGTATAGAGCAGCAGGCTTAATAGAATCAAACTTACTTTTTCCACCCTTGTTTACACTCTGTGACAGTGCCATTCCACCACACATACCTACGCAATGTATGGATGTGAGTATTCCAACCAGGAACAAGACAAAATATGTAGCGCCATTGAGCCTGGAGTTAATATCGATTCCACTTGATGAACTGCCAATCAATATAACCGCAGCTGCAATTACAAACATACCTGCTATTTTGTACCTACTTGAGCTTTCAGTACTGTATCCGGATACCCTTATGGCATCTTTAATATTTTCCAGACTGCATAGATCCGGATTGTATTCTACAATTACAGATTCATCATTAAAGCTGGCCAGAGCATTTCTTACACCATTTAACCTTTTAACCGCCTTTTCTACCCGCAGTTCACAGGATACACAGGTCATATCAAAGACTTTAATTTTCTCTTTTCTACTCTTCACACCTTCAATCCTCCCATAATTTTTATAATTTGGACAAAAATCAATTTAATTAAGTATATAAACTTCCTATGAAGATGTTATGAATCATCGCTAAGGTCTTCATATAATCAACATAATAATTTGGTAAACTAATTTTGAGTTAACGGTGAATACTAAAATTGTAAATACATCAAATTATCTGTAAAATATAATTAGGTCATTATTATATCCTTGGGAGTGATATTTTTGCAAAGCATTCGAAAGAGATTGGGTATTACAATTATTTTCTGCTCAATTATTTCAGTTATATTACTGGCACTGTATGTAAAATTCACAGTAAACAGTACTTTTAATAAATATATGATGGACACTCAGAAAAGCAGAAACAACAGAATTGTGGACTATTTTCAACAGGTATACAAAAGAGACAAAAAATGGACTATAAATTCTGGAGAAGAGATAATGCACGAAGCTTATATGAGTAATTACTGCCTGACCCTTTTAGATTCCAATAAAAATACCATCTGGGGTATGGATTCCAACGATATAAAAGAAAAATCCCACAAGATGATGCAAAACGTCTATAACAACAAGGGGATTTACACATCAAATTCCTTTAAGATCAAGTATAATGGAAAAATTGTAGGCTATGTAGTAATAGGACAATATTCTCCAATTTTACTGACGCAGCAGGATATAGATTTCAAAATGTCTATAAACAGAGATATTATTATAAGCGTTATAGCAGCCATAATTATCGCTGTCATAATAAGCATAATAATATCAAAACAATTTTCATCCCCTATTAAATCCGTATCCGATACTTCTGTTAAACTTTCCAGGGGAATGTACGATTCCACTTCAAATGTAAAAACTAATATAAAAGAACTAAACAATCTGACTAAAAGCATAAATGCCCTGGGTAAAATATTAAAAGAGCAGGAGCTCCTCAGGAAAAGGCTTGTTTCAGATATCTCCCACGAAATAAGAACTCCCCTGAATATTCTACAAAATAATCTGGAGGCAATGATTGACGGAATATTTCCTGTAACTGAAGAACGCTTGAATTATTTGAATCAGGAGGTCATAAGATTTGGCAAGCTGCTAAATAATTTAAATATTTTAAAACAATTTGAAGATGAAAAATCAGACCTTAATATGATGGAGATCATATCTCTGGATAAACTTGTTACTTCCATAAGCAGCAAGCTTTCCATCGATTTTAAAGAGAAAAATATCAATTTTTCTCTAAATATAGAAAAAAACAAAAAATTTGAGATACTGGGAAATGAAGACGAATTGAAACAGGTTTTTATAAATTTATTCTCCAATGCCATTAAATTCACCCCGTCTGGAGGAAGCGTATGGGTTGATCTTTATACAAATGCCAGTAAAATTATAGTTAAAATCAGAGATAACGGCATAGGCATAAAGAAGGAGGATCTCCCCTACATTTTTGAAAGATTGTACAGGGCAGACAAGAGCCGCCGTAAAACAGAGGGAAATGGCATAGGATTGACTATTGTAAAAAAAATACTCACTCTCCATTCCGCTGCAATTGATGTCAAAAGCACTTTTGGCAAAGGAACGTCATTTATTTTATATTTTAACAAGAACAAGGAGAATAATAATGAATAATATTTTAATAATTGAAGATGAAATAAAGGTATCGGAAGTAATTAAAGCCTACCTTGAAAGAGCAGGTTATAGAGTTTATTGTTCTACTAGAGGCTACGACGGAATCAAGCTGTTCAATAAGATAAATTTTCAACTTGTCATATTGGACTTGATGCTGCCGGATATAGACGGAGAAGAAATATGTAAAATTATAAGGGAAGTATCGGACGTACACATATTTATGCTCACTGCAAAAGCAGAATTAAGTGATAAGATCAAAGGGCTTACCCTGGGAGCGGATGAATACCTCACCAAGCCCTTGAGTCCAAGAGAGCTCACTGCAAGAGTAAATGCATTATTTAGAAGAATAAATTCTGACAAAACAACAATACTTTCTTATGACGGCAGAAAACTTAAAATTGACAATGAAAGAAGAAATGTTCAGGTAAGAGGAAAATATGTAGTTCTCACCCCAAATGAATTCGATATTCTATATGCTCTTGCTTCGAATAACGGCAAAGTTCTATCCAGGGAACAGCTCATAAGAAATGTATATGGTATAGATTTTGAAGGTTCCGACAGAACTATAGACGCCCATATCAAGAATTTGAGAAAAAAAATAGAATACAACAGTAAAGAGCCAAAATATATACTCACTGTGGTGAAGATAGGCTATAAATTCGGCGCCGTGAAAGATCCAGAATGATATGAAAACGGGCATAGATTCTAACCCTTGTATGAACCTATGCCCTCTAGCCTTACCCGGGCTTAACTGTTAATCCTTTTTACATTTACATTTTTATTATCTTCTCTATCATCACAACACTTACTTTTTTTAGAATGCATAAACATCATTGGTATCATTAAAATCATCATTATAGGACATATAAACGGAGCTGCTGCTGCAAGCATAATTTTGAACCTTGGCGCCAATCCTAAAAATGGCAGAGATGATAGTAACACTACCGGTATAGCACAGCAAACAACCATCATAATTATGTGACTTATTCCACTGTGGCCGCTTTTATTGTTCATATTATTACTTCCATGACAATTCATAATAAATACTCCTCACTTATATTATTTATTTAGATAATACAATATTGTTATGGAGATATTATGAAGGGAAAAATGAATTTGTTTATATACTCTTTACAAAATCAAAACCACCAATTAGCCCATTTACATAGAACTAATTGGTGGTCAAGCAACTCCTAACCCATATAAACACTCTGATTCTACTTGAATATCCGTCACCCTTTTCTAATTGTTTTTTATAACGTAAAATCTATTATATTTACTTAAATCAATTACAATTCTCTACAGACATATACATTTGATTGACAACTAATCTTTCTTAAACATACTATTCTCCATGTCTGTATCTTAAACATTTTCAAATAACAATTTTCAAATCATACATCAAATCATCAATCTTTTATACTTCCTAAAACTCAATTAGGATCAATTATCTCTTACCCTGAACATTTTCATAATTAAAAACGTTCACCGTCCCCGATCTAGTAGATACCTCTTCAAGTTTACTTCCACCAAGCACATTTGCTTCCATATACTATTGAGTGTTCACTACCTGCTGTCCTAATCTCTTCCTTGTCTAAACCCTTTTTTCAATCTTCATTTATGAGTTAGAAGTGCTGAGAAGAAGTTTTTATCCTTCTTCTTAATTTTATTATATAGTAGGCCTATAATTATGTCAACTTATATTTCAAAATTTTTGAATAATTCTATCTACTATTTTATTATAAAACCCTCTTTTCTTATTTGTTAGTATATTTTTAGACCTGTCTCTTATAAAAATCTTACTCTTCCGACGAAGCTAGAAGT
>NZ_FXYI02000208.1:0-5759 GCF_900184915.1 Clostridium sp. HV4-5-A1G
ATACTATATATTATTAATTTTATATTCTATACTAAAGAAAAAATAAATTCAACTGATTAAGGATGAATTGATTTGTTGATAATGCTAATAAGTCAATACATCTGGGAGGTTGAAGAGTTGAAGAAAAGTCTGGTTTACAACAAAGCTTTTAAATTTTCTGTAAGCATAGTTGAATTATATAAGTATCTATCACAGGAAAAAAGGGAGTATGTTCTTTCAAAACAGCTGTTAAGATCAGGAACCAGTATTGGAGCGAATATTAGAGAGGGTTTATTTTCACAGAGTAAAAGAGATTTTTATGGAAAATGAATATTTCTTTAAAAGAATGTTCTGAAACCCTATATTGGTTAGAATTATTAACTGCAACTAATTATATTGATATTTCAAAGTATGAATTTTTAATAGAGAATTGTACTGAACTGAATAAGATGTTAGTTGCAATTGTAAAAACTACAAAGAAGCAGCTTAATATAAGTTAATAATCAAGAGTTAAGAATGAAAAGTAAATGAAGGAATTTTTTAATGAAATTAAAAAATTCCAACCATAACTCTACACTCTTAACTAAATAAATCTGTTAGTACTCTTCAGTTAAGCTTATAACCGTCAAATCAGTTGTAACTTAAAAGAAGTAACTATAAATAAAATGGACAAGGATGTCCAGTAAAAAAATCAAGGAGGAATAAATATGATAATCAATCACAATCTTATGGCAAACAATGCCCTGAGAAACATGAACATCAATTCAAATAATGCTTCAAAAGCAATGGAAAAACTTTCTTCAGGTCTCAGAATAAACAGAGCTGGAGACGATGCAGCAGGTCTTGCAATATCCGAAAAAATGAGAGGACAGATAAACGGACTCAACCAGGCATCTTCAAACTCACAGGATGCTATATCTCTTATTCAGACTGCCGAGGGTGCATTGAATGAAACTCACAGCATACTTCAGAGAATGAGAACTCTTGCTGTTCAGTCAGCTACCGATACCAATACAGATGATGACAGAACTAAGATACAATCAGAAGTTGATCAGCTTGCAGAGGAAATTACAAGAATTTCAAATACTACTGAATTTAATACACAGAACTTATTGGCAGGTGGATTAAATGATACTTTTCAGATAGGAGCAAATCAAAATCAAACTATTTCTTTACATGTTAATGCAATGGATGCGAAGTCGTTAGGTGTTTCAGCAGATTTAATTAATACATCTATAACAGCAGCACACGGTGTTACAGGTATATCAGGTGTTACAGAAGATCTTGGAGCTGGTGCAAAAGTGACAGCAAGTGACATTACTGCAGCAACTTATACAGCTGCACAAGGCTCAATTAAAGGAGCACTTGCTGATGCGAGTTCAGCATATACTGGTTCTGAAGATGTAAATTATCAGATTAGAATTAAAACAATAGGAACACCTGCAACAGGAGATGTAACTTCAATTGAATATTCTAAAGATGGAGGAACAACTTGGGAGGGAGCTTCAGGAACTGGAACTTTTAACCTTGGAGATGGAGTAAAAGTTTCAATAGCAAGTGATTCGACAAATGCAGTGGGACAAACTGGCACTATGGCAGTAACAGCTGAATATGCTACACTCCAATTAGCGAATACTGCAGGAAATATTGGAGATGTTGTAACTGTTCATAATAATCAATCATCAGTGGTAATTGGAGATGACGAGACGGGCAGAACTGCTACAGCAGCATTTACGTTTGCATCATTGACATCAGGAGATGCAGGCATTGCTCAAAATACAACTGCATCTACAGCAGCAGTTATAGATGCTCAAGGTAATGTAACATCAAATGCAGTAGTACAAAAAGGTATTAATGTATCAACTCAATCAGCAGCTGGAAGAGCAATTACTACTATAGATAATGCAATTAAGACTGTATCTGAATCAAGGGCTAAATTAGGTGCTTACCAGAACAGATTGGAACATACCATAAACAATCTTGGAACTTCATCAGAAAACTTAACTTCTGCTGAATCAAGAATCAGAGACGTTGATATGGCATCAGAGATGTCTGAGTACTCAAAGAACAATATTCTTTCTCAGGCTGCTCAGGCAATGCTGGCTCAAGCAAATACTCAACCACAGCAGGTATTACAGCTGCTTAGGTAATAGGGGTCTGACCCCAATACAAAAATTGGAAATTAAATGTGGTTAAGTATTTATAGGGTCTCTTGGAGAGTGATCTTCAAGTACATTGGGTGAATTGCTGGAACTTCCTTAAGCTGTTTCCCTAAAGCAAAGTCCGAAAGGGCAGGTGTGACAGGCTGAAAAGCAAACAGATTGGATAATCAGCAGCCAAGCTCCTGTGCCGAAAGGCTGGAGAAGGTTCAACGACTAGAGTATACCATCTAAGCAGGGGGCAATTGACACTTATAGAAACTTGTATGGTGATGAAACTCGTAGGGAGGAGGCTTCCCGAAGTGCCCAACCCCGGAAATTAGTTGAAAGTTTAAAATGAAGAGTGAAGGAGAAAATTCAGTGAACTGAATTTCAAATATGATTATTAATTTTTAATTTATAACTTTTAACTAAAAAATGGGTGAAGATATAGTCTGGCAGTGATTGAAAGGTCATTGGTGAAACGCAAGCAAATCAACAGCCTCAACAGGTTCTTCAGTTATTGAGATAAGCAGAGAACCAGATTTAGCGGTAGCTAAATCTGCGTGAATCGGTTAAGCAGATATACAAAATCTATGATTTTGATATAGTCGCTTACTCTGTGAGTACTCCACCGACGTGAGGAGGCGGAGTTTCCTTTAGAGGAGAACTTAAAGTAAAAATAAAGAGTTTTAATAATTAATTGAATAGAATGTAATAACATTAAGAGAGGACTAATCGGTGTGATTGGTTCTCTCTTTTTAAAATTACCAAATAATATTTGTAAATTGGTAGTTTTTATATAGAGGTATTAGTGATGGGGGTGTGTTGTATATGTTACCAATAGTAAAAGTTCGAATTTTTTTGGATGATAATGTTCCTGAATATATGGATGGAATTATAAGATGTGGTAGCGTACTTTCTTATGACAAGAATAGTATAGAGGTGGACCATCAAGAGTTGATTGATAATACTGAGTACCACTCTGAGGATGAACTAGTTGAAGATATTGCAAAAAGATTAGAGGTTAATAAATCTATAATTGAAATTATAGAATAAGGAAATTAATATAAGTATTTATTTGTAGGAGTACTTATATTAAAAGAATTTTAGAGTATAAACTAATTGGATATATATGGATATGATAAATATTAATAATATTATTGGGGGCACTATGTTTTGAGGGAATTCATCATAAGAAAAATGTACGAAATATTAAAAAATTTTAAAAGCAATATGGAAGAACAACAAAGATATTGCCAATTAAAAACTTTTAGATTTGACGGAGGAAATATCCCTGATTACAGTGAATTAATAATACAGGAATACTATTTATTGAGATATTTACCGGCGTATACGACAGAATATTATTTAATATATAGTGAATTACTAGAAAAAAACTTTTTAAACAATATAAATGTTATATCTCTAGGTGCTGGATGTGGAATGGATTCGTGGGGATTGAACTTTGCAATACAAGATAGCAATTATAAATTACCAGTAGCATATACGGGATTAGATAAAGTAGAATGGGAATATTGGGATAATTTGAACATTGACAATTATAATCTTTTCAGCCGAGATTTAAGTGCTATAGATAAATTTATAGGAAAGGATTACAATGTTATTATGTTTCCTAAATCCATAGGTGAATTTAATAATTTTACTTTTAACAATCTAAAGAATATAATTATAAATACGGAGTTTAGAAGCGATAAACTAGTATTGATATCTTCTGTTAGAAAAAAGAGAGATATTATTGATATAGATAGATTAGAAATAATAGCAAACACTCTGGAAAAAAATCAGAGATATAAATGTTTAGATGATAAACGAAAATATACGTATTACTCTAAGAATGGTATGGATGAGTATTCTAAATTAGAGGATGTATGCGATAAATATATATATCCTGGAGATATAGAGAATTTCTTGATTAATTTAAATGAAAATTGTCAAAAATATATAGAAAATGGATGCAATCCATGTGATGATGATTGCAAAATAATGAATCATTATCCAATAAAAAGATGTTCGCAGATAGAATATCAGATATTAAGATTAAAAAGAGAGGATACTAAATGATATTGAGTGTAAGCAGGAGGACTGATATACCAGCTTTTTACAGTGGGTGGTTTTTTAATAGGATAAAAGAGGGTTTTGTATTGGTAAAAAATCCATTTAACGCCAAACAGATTAGCAGGATAAATTTAAATCCAAAGGTAATAGATTGTATAGTATTTTGGACTAAAAACCCTAGAAAAATGCTTAAAAAACTTGATGAAATTAAAGAATATAATTATTATTTTCAATTTACTTTAAACTCTTATGACAAAACTTTAGAAAAGAATGTACCTGCTAAAAGGTATTTAATAGATACTTTCATTAAATTATCTACTAAAATTGGTAATGATAAGATAATATGGCGGTATGATCCTATAATATTAACTGATAAATTTACACGAGAATATCATTATAAATGGTTTGAATATCTTGCAAAAAGATTAAGTCCATATACTAAGAAATGCGTTATTAGCTTTTTAGATTTATATAAAAAAACTGAACGTAATTTAAGTAAAATAAATATTTTACCTATAAAAGAAAATGATATGCTTGAATTAGCTGAAAGGTTTTCTAAAATAGCTTTTAAATATGATTTAACACTTGAAACCTGTTCAGAAAATATAGATTTATCTCAATTTAATATCGCTCATGGAAAATGTATAGATGATAAACTTATTTCCCGTATTGTCGGGCAGAAACTATCCATCGATAAAGATCCAAATCAAAGGGAAGTATGTGGATGCGTAAAAAGTGTTGATATAGGAGCTTATAATACCTGCAACCATAATTGTCTGTACTGTTATGCAAATTTTAATAGGAATGTTGTTGAAAAAAATTTATTGAAGCATGATAAAAAATCTCCATTGCTGTTTGGCAAATTAGATAGAGATGAGAAAATTGTGGATAGAAAAATGAAGTCATATAGGAAAGGACAGATATCCTTTTTATAGAATATCTAATTATAGATATTAGTTTAATGAAATATGGTTTGATTTTGACATAATCGATTTTGTGAAGACATTGGGGGTTACCAAACCAAAGACTATTGAGAATGAGAAAATGTATCTATTGAACTAATATCATATTGTTTTAATATATTACGAAAGTAGCATAATTAAAAGAAAAAATGTAGGGAGATGGAAAGTATGGAAAGTTTGTGGCCAAAAAATTTTGACTGTGATTGTAAAGGAATAAGTTTTCCTGAAAAGATTTTAAATGAACAGGCAAATATATTAGGAAGCCTTACTGAAAATAAAGTTACAGCTCACTTATTATTCGGATATTTTGACCCGTATATAAAAATTTATAAACAATTTTATGATCCTCAAAATTATGATTGTGCATCAACTTTTAGGTTATATTATGAAAAAAATAATTTTAGTGATGTATTTAGCATTAGTCATGATTCTAGAATATATCCATTGAAAATTCATATTTATAACCGTTTTTTAAAGGATGAGATTAAATCTGAAGTTAACGGTATGAATATAAAAGAATACGGACAAGATGATATTATGTCAGTAGATTATTTTGTTGTTGATAATAAAGAAATATTTATTGATTTTATTAAACTAATAT
>NZ_FXYI02000209.1:0-5754 GCF_900184915.1 Clostridium sp. HV4-5-A1G
GGATATTTTTTTAAGATACAGTATCAATACTTTTTTAATAAAAGCATAAAAAATCTGTAACATATAATAAACAGAATTGTCATACTCAGTTTACAGTTTTGACATATAGTTGTAACAAAAAAAAACTATCATATAACCATGATATAATATAGTTATTAAAAGCTCATAGAAGGAGGAATTTTACATGGATGATAATTATAACAAAAATCAAGATACTGCAAGAATGAACATATTATCCCGTTTCAAAAATAAATTTTCCCAAAAACATTCCAGAGGCAAAAAAATTTTTTCATATATATCCCTGGCATTGATATCCAGCTTGATAGGCGCCTCTCTATCTGCCGCAGCTTTTTTATATGTAGTTCCAAATACAGACTTTTTCAAAAATACACCACTTTATGAGACCATAAACTCAACGCAGACAAAGCCTTCACAGACACAGGTTTCCCCTATATCCACTTCAAGCAAGAGCGGCCTTACAATAGCAGAAATAGCTAAAAAAGTAAGCCCTGCAGTAGTGGGTGTTTCCACTAAATCCATATCCCAATATTCGGATATGTTCGGTTTTTCAGATGGGCAAAGCAGTGAGGACGATGGAATGGGTTCAGGCATAATAATAAACTCCGATGGATATATACTCACAAATTACCATGTGATACAGGGTGCTCAGAGCATAAGTGTCATATTGAGCAATAAAAAAACCGTATCCGCCAAAGTTGTAAATTACGATGAAAATCAGGATCTGGCTGTAATAAAAGTAACCACTAAAACTGAAATGCCGGCAGTGGCCGAACTCGGAAACTCTGATAATGTTCAGGTAGGAGATTCTGTAGTAGCCATAGGCAATCCCCTCGGCAAGGAACTTTTAGGCTCTGTCACAAGTGGTATTATAAGTGCTACAAAAAGAGAAATCACTGTGGGTAACACCACTCAAAGCTTTTTACAGACAGATGCAGCTATAAACCCAGGAAACAGCGGCGGTGCCCTTGTAAATTCACTTGGGCAGGTAATAGGAGTAAATTCAGCTAAAATAGGTGGAAACGGGGTTGAAGGTATAGGATTCGCCATTCCTATAAATACAGTGGCTTCCAAGTTAAACGGCCTCTTAAAACCAATATTGAAAATCGGAATTGCCTGCGTGGATATTGACTCCAGCCTGTCAAAGAAATACAACATACCTGAAGGTGTTTATGTAAAGGAAATTGAAAAATCCAGTCCCGCTGAAAAGGCCGGATTGGAACCAGAGGATATCATACAAAAATTTGACGGCAAATCCATAAAAACCGTAGAAGAAATAAATAAAATAAAATCCACCCATAAATCCGGTGATACAGTTTCAGTGGTAATTTATAGAGATGGATCTACCAAGACACTTCAACTGACACTGACAGAATAGAATATTTAAAAAAGGAACCTGCTTGCATAATTAAATTATGCAGCAGGCTCCTTCATTTCTGTATTTAAATTTTCTTATATGTGTACTGCAGGATCAACATCTACCTTTACATTTTTAAGAGGATAATCCAGCCATTTCATTTCTTCTTTATTAATTATAGCTGTAGGAATAATATATTTCTCAGGGAAAATTTCTTTGCCAACACAATCAATAAATTTTCTAGATGCAGGAGCAGATTTACTAAGCTTAAACAATGTTGCATTATGCAGTCTTCCCTTCAAATTGCACCAATCACCCAGCTGTAATATTTTAGCAGGTGATGCTGTCACCGCTTCTATTACATCCACAAGATCCATGCCCGCAGCACACAATTTAGTCATTGTAGTCGGAAGATCATAAACAGGACCATTTATGCCTAGAACATGAGCATCAGAGCTAATAGTAAACGGAGGATATCCTGCAGCTATTGCCCTCTTTGCAACTTCAAAACTAAAACTGCCTATTCCATGGGCTACATCCATAAGAACACCGCGCTTTAAAGCTCTTTCCATAGCAGGAATCGGTTTGCCCTCAGACGTCCAGGGTGAATTTAATTTCCCGTGATAAACATGAGATATTACGTCACCTGGAGCCAAAATATCCAGTATATCCTCGATGCACGGCATAGGCAGCCCAATGTGTACCATAAGGCGCATTCCCGTTTCTCGTGCAGCTTTAGCTGCAAGTTTTACCGGCTGTATACCCATTGCACCGACAGTGGTTTTTTCAGCTCTGATTTTGATGCCGCAGACAAAGGGACGATTTGCATTGGCCGCTCTCACCGTTTTTGCTACATCCATTGCGGAAATATCTGTAGCTTCAGGTATTTGTGCCAAACCAGTAGAACATATATTTAACCAGGCTTTAAATGGAGTATTAAAGGCAGGTGCAACATATTTTCTCAATCCAGTAATGGTAGCTTCACCTGAACTTCCAGCATCAGCTATAAAATGAACACCGGTATCAAATCCAATTGAATCCGGAGGTATGGATATGGCTCCTACGCCATAGTAAACATGAGCATGTAAATCAATCCAGCCAGGACTCAAAAATAACTCTGCATCCTTGGCTTGATCAGAGGATTGCTTCAGAAAAAACCCATCTGAATCATGGCATAATTCAGCCGGCCATATTTTTTTTGTAGAAGGATCTATAACATTCACAGATATTGGCTCAGTTGTATTAACACTATATTTATTATTCTTAACCATAAAGAATAACCTCCTTTTAATTTTAACATATTGTCATATTATCACATTGGCTATTTCCAGCTTAAATTTCCTCGATTACCGATTTACCCTCTTCCGGCACTTCTTCAAGCATTTTCAAAGCCTTCTTGACAGCATTTTTACGATAGGCCACTTCATTTTCCTTTGGCAGCGAAGGATCGCCAAAAACATGCAAGACGCTGTTTCCACGAAGAATTCTGTTAGAACCTATACCTTCGGCGATTTTTGTCAAGTTCGTCACTTGAACAATAGGAACACCAGCACGTTCGATTTCTTTTGTCATCACTGCACCACAGCGAGAACTAGTTCCTCAGGTGGACGTCAATATAGCCGCATCAACCTTGTGTTCCTTCATTATTTTGGCAATACCTTCACCAAATTTCTTACCTTTCTCCATAGGAGTCATCACACCTGCAGTTGTAAAATATGAATCAAATAAAGAACCGATGACACCTTCTTTTTCAAGCGTCCTCATTGCATCAACTGGCACAAGACGGTTGGGATCATCAAGAACAAAGGCATTATTATAACCTTGATGTCTTACTTCATAATCCTCAGGACTTAGTTTGTCCTTTCCTTCAATTGAGTAATATTTAAAACAAGTCGAATTGGTAACAACCATATTATCAGGGTTTCCCTTTGGTACTAGGCCTCCATCAGTAACAAGTGCAATTTTTGCTTCTGACAAGGGTTTATCAAGTACCGGCACCGGAATTTTTTCATGATTGGGCATAACCACTTCCGTTCTATAAGGCTTATTGTAATACTTAGCTAAAAGCATGTTAATGGCTCGTTTTGGTGCTGGTATTGAATAATCGATTTCAATGGCCGGACCGCTTCCATGGTAATCTTCCTTCTTGCCATCCCCAATTGCTTCTCCTGACACCAATCGAAGGGAAAAATCAACTATTTTTTTTATAACTTCTCTCATCTTCCTGGCATTGTTTTCTGTTTTGAGAATATAACAGCGATCTTTATACATATCAGTTCCAGGATTTTCAGCATATAATGCTGTAACGCCCGGAATTTTCAGTGTTTCAACAACTGCTGCTGTTGTCGCACCACAGGCCATGCCATATCTGCCAGCATTGAATCCAGGACCGGCAATGAACATATCTGGATTGTATTTTTTTACAATTTTAACCACCTTAGGTACTACTGTTTCTAAGTTTTCCGCAATATGATTGTCCCCACAAATAATCGTAGCCACAATTTCCGCTTTGTCACCAAACGCATTTTTCATTGCTAAACCTGGCCCCACAGGCTCTTCTTTAACAACTATATCCATACCTGCAGTATCTTCTCCACCAAATCCTCCATAAAACTGGTTTATATAATGAACTATTCGATACTTTTTAGTCATGATTTACACCTCTTCTTTCCATGGAATATTTGAATCCGTAGTCACATAGCAATCTCCCAGCTGGGACCATATTCCCTGATATGCAAAATTGGTGGTATGATCGAAAGGTCCCCAAGGATCAATACCAGCTAGACTAGGAACTCCGGCATTCTCCCCAATCAGTCGTTTAACTCTCGGGTGATGAAGCGTATAATTACGCCCGCTGTTGACAACAGCATCAACTTTAGGATCTGAGATCACCAGCATGTCACCCGGGCGATCATTGGACACAGCCGAGAGATTCATTACACAGGGCATACCCATTTTTTCTGCCCAGTTAAAAGCCAGCGCCGAATCAAGCTGGCAATGTCCCATACCTGACTTATTGATCACAACACAATCCGCTTTTAATGTGTCACGGCATAATGTCGCTCCAATCATGCCCATGGTATTTTTACCGTCAATTTTCATAACGTTATTTGCGAAAACAACTCCCACAAATTCAAGATCCCTGCCGTGGCGCTTCATAAGTTCCCTGATATACAGCTCGTTTTGCAGGTAATAATTACATTCCCAATATCGCCATAGGAAAGCTCCATCAAGCACTTCGGTAGGCTGAACTATGATTGGGAGAAAATTAAGCGCGCTTTGCCCATAGTACAATATATTCCAAGTATCATGTGAGGCCATATGGGTAACAAAGTATGCCACTTTAGGTAGAGGCTTGCCATCCTTTCCTGGGCCAACTGGTCCGAGCTCAAAGACTTCTTTTTCATCTGGCTTTAGATCAACACCAAGCTTAGCCAAATATACATTTGCCGTCAGTGAAGCATGTTTTAACGCTTCCGCATAACTTAAATCACTGACACCCTCAGCTGGTGCAGCATCGATAACGACATGATAATGTCTTGAAAAATGAGTGTATTTTGCACATGGACCGCCCATATCCATATAATATTTAACATTACACTTTGCATAATAAATGTCTGAAACAACTACACCTCTAAGTGCTACCGTTTCCCCTTCACCTGCAGGTGCCAGTTTTCCCCAAATTCCCGGATAAGATTCTTCCGGATGTTCTTTTTTGCAGCGCGGCTGCATGATGTCATGCACTGCCAGCATTCTGCAGCTCTCACCAGGGTATACCAATTGGATATTCATCCATGCAAACAAGTCATTATTAATCAGGTTATAAAGCTCTTCCTTATTAACTGTTAACACACCGTTAACCAACTCGGATTTATTTCCGAATTGAACCTTTTTAACATCGATATAATCGATTTGCAGACGTTTACTCATAACTATAACCATCCTTTCCCTATATTCAAGTCACGAATTGTTATAAAAATATTTATAACTTGAGTCAAGTTTATAATTAAATTATAGTAAACCAGCAGATAATATTCATTGAACTATTCTGTAATGTTAATGTAATAAAACGTTTACTTTTTTTTAGAAATTGTACTTTTTTATATTAGTTGCACTCATTTCCTTGTAATTTATTGTCATGATAAATACGGAATCTTTGAAGATAAATAAGAGGGTTGTTTTATCCCTCTTATTTATATCCTGCTTCCTTTAAAATTTTTACGGCTTTTTCACCCTTTTGAGAACTTACCAGAATCACAGGCCCTGTGCAGCCCATTCCGCTTTCAGAATATATACCTTTTTCCCATAATACCCTGCAGGCATTGTCCAGTTCCAGTATATCTATCCCCGGTATTGCATAGGTCACAACTTCCCTGGGA